>DEAY01000132.1:0-8686 GCA_002348345.1 Verrucomicrobia bacterium UBA2970 | reverse complement strand
CCGCCGCCATGCGGCCGAGCCACACGCTCAACGCGATCATCGACGGTTAGGCCGCGACCCGAGACCTCATCGTTGCATTAACGGGCCTGGCGGCGAAGATGCCGTCCCACGGCGCGAACCACATCCCCCTCCGCATCAGGCGTGTAGGGGGTCACGCCGGTTTCATAGCCCCCCTCCTCGAACGCCTGGGCCGTCGGCAGATAAAGCAAGGAACCGTTGGTCAACCCAAAATAAAGCGTGTGGTCGAACGGCGAGTCCCGGCGGATGGCGATCGCGATTTCGCAGAACAATTCCAGGGGAGCGCCCCAAATCGCCGTGCTGTCGTTGACCACGATGGACCAGATGGGAATCTTGACACCCGGCTCCCCATCGGCGGTTTGCGTTGAGTAGGCGGACAACTCCTCAAGCCAACCCAGTCCTGGCTTTCTTCGCGTGACGACCGTGGTTTTGTCCGCCCGCAACCGTACGCCGTCCGTCAATCCGTTCTCCTTTTCTCGAATCGACCGGTCCAGTTCCAGAATGACGTCGCCCAGCAAGTGATCATAGGCGGCCCAGCTGGGATGCTCGAAATCTCCCCCGACATTGTAGCGGGGCCCAACGTTGCCTTCCGCCCCATTGACAAACAGCGTCATCCCCCCGACCTGGGATTCCACGTAGGCCGACACCCTGCCGGGAACATCGCCACTGATCAGCCGGTTCACACCGCCAAGCGCCGTGGCGTGAACCGCGTAGTTCGCGACCAGCGCGATCAACGCCCCCCCGGTGGATTCCAACCGGATCAAACCAAGCTGTTGATCCACGACCCCCTCCGGATCATTTCCCAACACGATCTGGCTCCCACGGCGTTCGCGGCGATTGACATTCGCTTCAGACCTCCCCACTTCCATCCCAAATCGAGCCGGTCGCAGCTCGGCTCGAGCCTTCTGCACACCGCTCACCAATCCATCGGCGACAAACGCCCAGTGCCCCTCATCATGGGTCATCGAAAAGCGATCCCCCAACGTCTTCCCGAAAAGCTGACCGAGATCCTGGGGCCCCACGTGGGGGGCGGAATGAGTGTGTGTGCTCATCCACCACACCTGGTCGGGATGAATCCCTGATTCCCTCCGCAATCGCTCACAGATTGCGTCTCTGAAGGACGGAGTGACCGTGCAAATATCACTGACGATCCAAAAGACCTGCGTGGTGCCGTCATCCATCGCCACGATTCGATGGAAAATTGGATCGTGAACCCCCTCTGATTTCCGGGGGCCGTATCCATGCAGCCATTGCGGCGTCTTGGGGGTAATCTCCACCCGGACCGCCGACGCTCGAAACCCTGCCCCTTCGCACCACCCACTGGCCAGCAACGCGAAGACAAGGGCCAGGCATCGCACTCCCTCCATGGCCCCCTTCAAAATCAATGACTGCCTTGGACAAGCATCCCGTGTCCCTTCAGAAAAAACCGTCATGAAATCGATCGTTTCACCGCTCCCGCACGGATCAAAAACGCCTCCAGCTGTTCATACGCCAGAGCACCGACCGCCATCGCATCGCCCACGCGAAACGTCGGCACGCCGGTCACCCCTTTTTCATGACAGCGTCTCCAGTCGGCGTCCACCACGCCTTCCATCCGTCGCCCATCGAGAACCTCGTTCATCTCCTCCCGACTCAGACCCACCCTCAAGCCCGCCTCTAGGAGCACCTCGGTCCGGGCAAGATTCTTTCCCTCGACAAAATAGGCCCGGAAGAGCGCCTGATGGATCTCCGGAAGACGGTCCGAGGCAAACGCGCCCAATTCCTGCGCCAGACGACTGTTAAACGTCATCGTTCGATCACCGTAGTCCAGGCCCTCCGCGGCCATCAACTCCACCATCCGAGCCTTGGCCGCCGGAAGATCCATTCCCCGCCCCGCGAACAGCTCCTCCAACGTCTTCCCTTCGAGGGGGGTCTCGGGATGGAGCGGGAAATGGGTCCACCTCAGCTCCAATTCATATTGTTGGTAGAGCCGTTCCACACGCACGGTGCAGAGGTAGCACCACGGTCACACGTAGTCGGAGAACACTTCAAGCTTCATGAGAGGATGGAACCGCCTCCTGACAAGTTCCGGACACGGTCCTTCTTTAATACCGCTCCGCCCCTTTTTCTTCAAGACGCGAACGGCTTCACCCGAACATAGCGGCCTCTCCAGCATTACCCGCCAAAGACCGATGACGATCAGCGATCCTGTTCATCGAACCGTTTCCGCAAGGCCTTGGTACGATAGTCAAAGATCCGCTCGATATCGGGGCGGACCAGGATTCCGTGGACAAGCCAATCAAACGGCGTCGCATACTCAACACGATCCCGCACCACCGTCCCCCCGTCTCGTTCCTCAAAAGTATGCTCATGAACCCACTTGCGGTAGGGGCCCCTCAACTGTTCGTCCTCGAATCGATGGGGAGGATCCCAGCAATTGATTCGGGTCCGCCACTTCATCGGGAGCCCGTGGACCTTGAGTCGATAATCGATCAAGGCGCCCTCCTTCATCTCGATCGGCTTTGGCGTCAGCACCCGGAAATGGAGCCACGGGGGGGTGATCTGCTCCAGATTGCCCGCGTCGGAAAAAAACGGAAACAGCGCCTCCGGCGGCAACGGCAACCACAACTCAGATTGATACTCTCGGTTCATGGCTTGTCATCCATCGCGTTCTCTGATCAAAACTGCCGCGAGAGAACGGAAAGTCAACCACGGCTCGTTCCCATGCTTCCATCCAAACACCCTTGGGGCCGGGAAACCAACGATCGCCAGTGCGTGTTCCCGGCTCCAGGCACGAAGGTTCCATGACGACCTCGCCCAAACCCAACCCCATCCTCCGGCAATCCCATTGCCGTCCAATCCGCATAAACCATCCTTACCACCGGACCCCGCTTGCCCCGCCCGCCCCCGATGAGGGGAGGGAATTCAAACTTTACCAGCCCGCTCATCCTCCCCGATAATCCGCAGATGTCGCTTCCCAAACCATTCGGCTTCCTGCTTCTCTTGCTCCTGGCCATGCCCCCACTAAACGGGGCGGACCGTCCGAATATCATCTACCTGATGACCGACGACCAACGGGCGGATGCCCTGGGGTGCATGGGCAATCAAATCATCCAAACCCCCCATATCGACGGTTTGGCGGAGCAGGGCGTGATGTTCAAGAACGCCTTTGTCACGACCGCGATCTGCATGACCAATCGGGCCTGTGTGTTTACCGGTCAATACGCGGCGCGACACGGGATTTGGAGTTTCAACAAGGACTTCACCCCCACCCAGCTCAGCCATACCTACCTGGCCCAACTGAAGACCGCCGGGTACCGAACCGGTTTTATCGGCAAATGGGGGGTCGGCCATCCCCGACAAGCCGACGCGATTCTTGATTACAACCAGGGGTTTCCCGGGCAAAGCCAATACTTCCAAGGAGACGTCAAACGAAAGCAAGGCCAGCACCTGACGGCAAAAATGGGCGACCAGGCCATCGAGTTCCTGAAAGGGTGCGATGACAGCACTCCTTTCCACCTCTCCATCAGCTTCAAGGCCGCCCACGTTCAGGACTCGGCCGACATTTACTCCGATCAGTTCCCTTCCGATCCGGCCTTCGCCGATCTCTACCAGGACATCACCCTTCCCCAACCCCAGACCGCAGCCGCCGAGTATTTTGATCGATTCCCGGACTTTATCAAAAACAGCATGAACCGCGACCGCTGGGCGATTCGTTTCCGCTCACCCGCCCAATTCCAACGCTCGGTCAAAGACTATTATCGGTTGATCAGCGGCGTGGACGCGGTCGTCGGCCGCATCCGGGCCCAATTGGTGCAACAAGGCCTCGCCGGGAACACGATCATCATCTACACCTCGGACCACGGGTTCTTCCTGGGCGAATATGGCTTCGCCGGCAAATGGACGCCTCACGAAATCTCCATTCGCATTCCTCTCATCGTTTATGATCCGCGGCCCGATCGGATGCCCCGGGGTAGCACCCGCACCGAAATGGCGCTCTCCATCGACATGGCGCCCACCCTCCTCTCCTATGCTGGAATCCCGGCCCCCGCGAGCATGCAAGGAGCAGACCTCCGACCGCTCGTCGAGGGCAACCCTCCCGATGACTGGCGCCATGATTTTTTCTATGAACACTGGTTCACCGCCAACGGCCTCATCGTGCCCTCCGAAGGCTACCGCGACCAACGTTGGAAATACTGTCGTTACCTCGTCCCGGGCGAGGAGGCTCAGGGAGCCTCACGCTACGAGGAACTCTACGACCTCCACACCGACCCTAACGAAACGGTCAACCTCGCCGGCAGTCCCCAATACCAAACCCAGCTCGATCGCGTCCGCAACCAATGGTCCCGCTGGAGAACGGCCGTCCGATAGGGGGCCAAAGAACTCCCGATTACGACCCTGAAACTCCCCGCCGATAAGACCGTCTGATCAGGATGCGGTGAGACCGGAGAACGAGGTTAAAAAACGATGAACCAACGCCCCTTAGAAGCCGAGGCTCGTCAGAATCTAGACAGAGACCTCATGCCCCAGAGCCGGTTTCCCTGCCTTTGTTTTTCATAAGCGAACCGAGGCCCAACCTCTCAATTCATTGGTTAAACCCCCTCCAAACGGCCGGTGCTGTCTGAAAACGTATCCGTCTCGACACCGAGGCGTTGAAGCATGGCCACAAAGAGATTGGACATCGGAAGATCTTCCTGGCTGGCTTTCTTGGTCCAGGGCTCCTGATCGCCGGGAGCCCAACCCCCGCGATAAGCATTGCCTCCGGCAAAATTGAGGTATTGACCGTGTTCCAGCCCCATGTTCCTCCCCCCCGCCAAAATCAACGGATAGTTTCGAGAGAGGTGAAACGCACTGGACGCGGAACCAAACAAAAGCAGGGTATTGTCCAACAACGATCCCTCTCCAGACGGTTCAGGCGTGTTTTTCAAGCGCATCAAGAAACGCCCATACTCCTCATGCAAGAACTGACAGTAAGTCGCAAAATTCTTCCAGCCATCCGGCTTCTTGGTGTCATGCGAAAGTTGGTGGGCGTTGGGGAATCCGATGGCCCGTGACAAGTGATCGCTGATCCCGACGCCATTTTCACGCCCAATCTGGTAGGTTGCCACCCGAGTGACATCCGTCTTGAACGCCAGATAAATCATCTCGAACATCGTCCGCAAGTATTCGCGCGGCTCATTCGGTGTGATCTCCAAGTTGAGATGGTCACCACTCACTGAGGGCAGTGGCGTATTGACCCAATGCTTGGCCTTTTGCACCCGAACCTCGGCTTCGCGGACGGATTGCAAATACTCATCAAGGCTTTGACGATCGTGGGCCGAAAGCCGCTTCTTCAGGCGTTTTGTATCGGTCAACAAATCGTCCAGCGCACTTTGGCTCAACGCCAGACGCCGAGCCGCATCGGCGTCGCTCTTCACAAACAACCGGTCAAAGATTCGCTTCGGCCGGTTTTCCGCCGGGACGGGGCGCCCGTGACGATTGAAAGAGATCGTGTGCGCCCCCCGGGCCGTTCCCGTCCCTCCATCCGTCGACATCACCAGGGCCGAGTATCGCGTTTGGGCCCCCACATGGCGGGCAAACTCCTGATCCAACGAAATCGTATTGCGGTAATCCGTATCCCCGGTGCCGGTCGCCGCCCCCGTCAAAAACTGATCGGCGTTGTTGTGTCCGTGAACATTCCGCCCGTGAGGGTGCGAGAGCCCGGAAATCACCGTCAGATCACTCCGCAGGGACGCCAGCGGTTCGAAGCATTTTGTAAAGGCAAAGTCCCGACCGTTGCCATGAGGAAACCAGGCCCAATCCTGATAGGCCGGGTCTTCAGCCCGCGGCATCGGGACCCCATCCGGAAAATAGAAGCAGCCAAGGCGCTTTTGCTGACCCGCCCTCCCCTCGCCGCGCACCCGGAAAACCGGGAGAGATTCAAACAGGGGCAATGCCAGGGCCCATCCGGTTCCACACAGAAACCGACGGCGATCCAGCAACGGAAAACTCGATGAAGACTGAGGATTCATTTTGACCGAAATAATTCACTCGTGACAACCGCCATGATCAAGGTCACCAGCCCATCCCCCTGCTGTCGAACGTGTGCGGTAATCGCTTCCACACCTGATCGATCCGAAAAGGTCAGGGGCCTACCTAGAGCATAAACGACCATCTTATGCACCATGGCCCGGACGAATTGATCCTGGCGATGCATGAGCAGGTATCGCTTCAATCCATCCATCCCATCCAAGACCTCATTGTTGAACAAGCGGCTCGTCGCGTCAACCGGCTTCCCCTCGATCTGCCCCCGCCAACGCCCCATCGCATCATAATGTTCGAGGGCAATCCCCCAGGGATCGATCTTTTCGTGACACGAAATACAAGCGGGATGATTTCGATGATCCTCCATGCGTTCCTTGAGCGTCATCTTGGCAATCTCGGGATCGGCCAGATCGATCTCCGGAACGGCCGGTGGCGGTGGCGGTGGCGGATCATTGAGCAGACTCTCCAACATCCAGATGCCGCGCTTCAACGGATTTGAATCCTCCCCACTGGAATTCATTGCCAGAAGGCCGGCCTGTGTGAGCAAGCCCCCCCGACTCGTGTCCCGGTCAAGACTGACTCGGCGAAAATGGTTCCCCAGAACCGAGGAGAATCCGTAGTGCTGTGCGAGACGCTCATTCGCCATGGTGTAATTGGCATGGATGAAATCGATGACACTCCCGTTCTGTCGAAGCACTTCCCGAAAGACGAAAACAGGCTCCTGTTGCATGGCCGTCTTGAGCATCGGATCGTATCGTCGATCAAACGCCTTGAAATCCAACAACTGCATATCGAGCCACTGGCGGACAAAATGGGTCGAGAACCGCCCGGATCGAGGATCCTCCAACAAACGGCGCACCTCATCCCTCAGCGCCTCACCCTCACTCAATTGACCCCGCTCCGCCAAATGGAGCAGTCGCTCGTCCGGAACGCTGCACCACAGAAAAGCCGCAAGGCGGGTCGCCAGCTCAACATCGGAAAGCCGCTCTTCGCTGCCCTCATCTCGGACCAAGTAGAGGAAATCCGGGGCCGACAGGACCGTCGCTAGCACTTCGATCATCGCTTCCTCGAAGGTCTCGCAATACACTCTCGAGGCATCCAGCAAGCGCATCTTTTGATCGATTTCATCGAGACTCACCGATCGCCGCCAGGCACGCCGCATGAAACGGGCCACGACCTCCCTCGCATAGACCGATTCATCGTCACGATTCGGGCTTTCAAAAAAAACCAACCGATGGGACAGGGGCGGCCAAACCTCGTGGACCGGAGTCGACACTTCGACGTAGTCGATCTGAATCTCTCCGGAGGAGGCAGCGCTGTTGACAAACCGGATGTATTCGGAGGGATTGGGCATGGATCCCAGTGGCGAAGTCTTTCTGACCGAGTTCCGTGGATAAATATCCCCCAAAGCCACATTCCATTCATAAAACTCCGGATTCCCCGGATGAGCGGTGACGGGAATGTCCTCTTTACTGACCGGAAGTCGCGCCCGTCCCTCATTACTTGCCTGCCAACCAAACTCCAACCGAAGACTCGGAATCCGGTCATCGACCACGCCCCCCCGCGCCGCTCGAACCCGAACCCGCAGAATCCCCTCGTCCGGAAGTTGCTCCCCCAATTCAACAATCAAGGTCTGATTGCGCCCCTGGGGCAAGATCGCCACCTGATCGAAGCGCTCCGGAACTTCGGGGCGGCTCTCAGAAGGTTTGAACGCATACCTCGCCCCGCCATACCCCCAGGTGTGGGGGGCGGTGCGGCCACTCACCCGATCCTTGAAGTAGGTCCGGTCGTGCGGTCCCTTGAAACTGGCTCTCAGTTGTTCGACCTCCTTCCCCAGTTCTTCCGGCTGATCCTTGAACTTTTCGGTCAACTCGCTCAACCGCCGATCCTGTTTCTTCCACTCGATCTCCGCCGCCTGTTCCATCGTCACCCCCCAATACAACATCGCGGGTTGCGGGCCCCGGACCGTGGCGCGCATCAAGGCCTTTCGTGCCAACCGCCGATAGGTTTCAAGCTGCGTCACCGACATCTGCAAGGTCTCGGAACTATTCTGGAAGCCGTCTTCCGAATGGGCTTCTGGCGGCAGGTCCCTGGCAAAATTCCGCTCCAAGCCAAGAAGATCCTGCAACGCATAATTATACTCGTAGCGCGTCATCCGTCGAAACGACGAATGCCCCCCCTCAGCCCGCCTCACCCGTGAGGCCATCTGAACTTCGTTGGACAACCACTCAATGACCTTCGCCCGCCCCTCACCTGACAATTCCGATTCTTCAGGGGGCGGCATTTCCTCGTTCCCCAGCACGGCCATCACCTCAAGCCACCAGTCCACATCGCCGCCCTTGAGCAAATCAGGATCGAGCGAGTCGATCCGTAGATGGCCCTTGGTTTTGTCCGGACCATGACACGGAATGCAGTGTCGTTGAAGAATCGGTGACACCTCATCGCGAAACCGGTCCAGGTCCGCCTCGGGCACGGCATGGGAGAGTGCTCGCGGCTTTTGATGCAGGTAGCTCGATTGCTGGGCACCGGAAACCTTCAACTCGGCCAGGGTCGGCTTGGTGGCCGCCCATCCGTTGAAGAACAGCGACAGGGTGGCGGCCACGATCAGCACGCCCGATGGAATCCGTTTGGTTTCCCAATTCACGATCCCCTATCCTTACCATGA
>DEAY01000260.1:4707-6938 GCA_002348345.1 Verrucomicrobia bacterium UBA2970 | reverse complement strand
GCCCCCGGCTCAAACGGTGGTGGCACTGATGTCGGTGGTTCTCCTCCTGACATGGCTCTTCCGATGGGTGCGAGAATCCGTCTTCGCTAACTCGTGACGCGATGGGGGCGAGAGAGCAAACGCCGCCGCTGAATGCACGGAATCGTTTGGTCATCGGGTTGATCCTGACCGTGCTCAGCGGGGCGGCGGCCTTGTCCCATCAATTGCTGTGGACACAGCGGATGACCGATTTCCTCGGGTCAAGCGTTGAGTCGACAACCCGGGTCTTCGGATGTTTTTTTCTTGGTCTTTCGGTCGGAGCCGGGGTCATTTCTTTGTTCGTTGCCCGAGTGGAGCGTCCCTGGCGGGCCATGGCGTTCGCGGAGTTCGGGGTGGCCCTGTTCTGCCTTCCCATCCTGGGATTGTCTCAATGGAGCGACTGGATCTGGCCTTGGCTCGGAGGCGAGTTACTCACGGGGTGGCAAGGCGGGATGATCAAATTGGGGCTGTCGGTGGCGGTGGTTTTCCTACCTGCTTTCGCGATGGGGATGGTGTTTCCGTTACTCGTGAAGGGAGTGCTTTGTGTCTCGAGTGACTCGGAAGGAAGCGGTGGCGGATGGCTTTACGCCGCAAACACGGCAGGGGGAGTGGTGGGGTTGGGACTCACCGCGGGGTACGCCCTCTATGCCGTTGGTGTGACTGGGGCGCTCTGGATGGCCTTGGGCTTGAATCTCGTCGTTGGTGTTTGGGCTCTGTGGATTGACCGGGGGGTTCCCGGGACCGAGGGGGCCAAGGCCGAGGTAAAGGCTGACTCAGTGGGCCTTGACCTTATCAAGGCTCTGGGATGGCAAACGATACTGACAGCTCTTCTGTCAGGGGCTCTGATTCTTGGACTCGAGATCTTGGCGATGGAGCTCGTTATGCTGGTGGCGCCCCTGTCTTTCCATGCTCCCGTTGCCGTATTGGCGTCGTTCATTCTGACCTTAGCGATCTCGGCTAGCCTCGTGCCCGCAATTGGAAGGTACATGACCGGAATGACGTCGTTTCTCTTCGCCGCACTCATTTTGGCGGGGCTGGCAACCGTCGTAGCGCCGATTGCTTTGGTTCGTTCGGCGATCGAATCGGGAGGGCTTCGTGTATCCGAAAGCCTGATGGGGTTTACGATGTCCTTGTCTGGATTGGTTCTCCTGTCTTTCGGGCCGGGTTTGCTCGCCGCTGGAGCGGTATTCCCCTGTCTCTTGAGGGTGGTGCCAAAACAATGTGATCGAAGTGCGGCAATCGGTACGCTCTTGGCGGTCAACGGATTGGGCGGGTTGTTTGGGGCAGAATGGGCCTATCGAACTCTGGTGCCATGGGTGGGAATCTATATTGGAATCGGTGTGGTGGGTCTCGTTTACGTTCTCGCAGCCTGTTTTTGGATTGAGAAGGGACGCGGACATCTGTGGGTGAAGCGGGGTGCCGTTGTGGTGGCGGCCGGAGTTGTGGTGTTCATCTCGGCTATTTCGTTGCGGGATCTGCCAATGGTAAATCCGAATGTGGGGCTAAAGGTGCTGGATTTGAAGATGGGAAGAGAAGGGAATCTGGCGGTTGTCGAGCACGAGAATTTCGGTCGGGGGTTGTTGTTTTCGAACCAATATCTCCTCGGCAGCACTGATGTTCGTTACGACCAGGAACGTCAAGCCCATGTTCCCTTGCTGCTGCATCCGGAACCCAAGCGCATTTGTTTCCTTGGGCTGGCGACGGGCATCACGCCTTCGGCGGCATTGCAACATTCATCGGTTGAATCGATCGATATTGTCGAGCTTTCCCGCATGGTCGTCGAGGCCGCCGATGAGTCGTTCTCCGAATACAACGCGGGCGTGACGAGATCTTCGATCGCCCGGACTGTGATTGAGGACGGAAGGACTTTCATCGCCTCACAGCCCAACCGATATGATGTGGTGGTGGGGGATCTTTTCCTCCCGTGGAGGGCGGGTGTGGGGCGTCTGTACAGCGTCGAACATTTCCAAGCCATCAGAGCTTCGTTGCGCCCCGGTGGTCTGTTTTGCCAGTGGCTACCGCTCTACCAGTTTACTTCAGAACATTTGGAACTCGTGCTGACCACCTTCCAGAGTGTGTTTTCAAAATCCTATCTTTTTGAGGGAAAACTCGACCTAGGGGCCCCTGTATTGGGATTGGTGGGGTATCACGGTGCCGAGCTTGATTGGAGCAAGATTGAGATGGCTTGCGACCGGGAGCGGCGGGTGAACCGA
>DEAY01000260.1:0-4400 GCA_002348345.1 Verrucomicrobia bacterium UBA2970 | reverse complement strand
GAGCGGCGGGTGAACCGAATCAAGGATCCGACCGTTCGACATATCGAGGGATTGGCACTGCTTTTCCGCGGTGAACTGGGTGAAGGGGGGAGTGCTGTTAACACGTTGAACAACATGGAATTAGAGCTTCAGGCTGGCCTCGATCGCATTTTCGACCCGACAGGCAAGAACTACCTGGTGGGTGAACGGTGGTTGGCTCGAACCGGAGAGTTGGTTGCCGGGGGAGAGGCCCAGTTGGTGGAATCCGGATTGGATTCGCTCAAAGACTTTCCTCAGCAGGGTAGGCAGATCAGTTTGTTTCGTGAGGGAATCGACCGACCTGAGTCCGATCGAAACTCGATTCTCAAGCGTGTCTTTGCCATGATCCCGCCTCGGCTCCGGGGCGATCGTGATGGCGATTGGCGAACATGGGCGGGACCCCCGCTCCAGATGCGCTGGCGGCCTCGGGAAGGGGAGCGATAAGAGTGGAACGGCCGCCGGAGGCCATAAAAGGTAATTGAATGAACGATGAGAACACGTTGAACCAGTCAAACGAGTGGCGGCACGACCATTCCTTTGGCCAAGATCAGAAGCGTTCTGGCGAAACCCGAACGGTTATCGTGATTGTGCTGACGGCGACCATGATGGGGATCGAGATCGCTGCGGGCCTGGCGTTTGGATCGATGGCCCTGCTTGCCGACGGGTTACACATGGCTTCTCATGCTGCCGCGCTATCGATTTCAGCCTTTGCCTATGTGTTTGCCCGGAAGCGGGCTCACGACCGGTCCTTCAGTTTCGGAACGGGGAAGGTGAATTCTCTCGGCGGTTACACGGGGGCCGTTTTGTTGGTGCTGTTTGCTCTGTTGATGGTCTCTGAAAGTGTTCATCGGCTCATTGTCCCGGTGGCAATTTCCTTCAATCAGGCGATCGGTGTGGCCATGCTGGGGTTGGTGGTTAACGGGGTGTCCGTCTTTATTCTGGGCCATGATGAGCATCACCATCACGGGCATGATCACCACGGGCATGATCATGGGGGAGACAAGCATTCCGAACATCGTCATCATCATGATCATAATCTTCGGGCCGCGTATCTCCATGTGTTGGCGGATACGCTGACGTCTCTCCTTGCGATTGTCGCGCTATTGGCTGCGAAGTACTATGGCTGGATCTGGATGGACCCTTTGATGGGAATCGTCGGTGCCATCCTGATCACGAAGTGGTCGATCGGCTTGCTCAATCAATCGGGATCGTTGCTGTTGGACCGTCAGGGCCCCGGCCCCCTTGTCGGGAGGGTAAGGAAGTGTCTGGAGTCCCTGCCCGGTCGACCTGAAATTGTCGACCTCCACGTCTGGGCGATTGGCCCGGACATATACTCGGCGGCGGTCACGGTTGTCGCGGACGCCGGAAACAATACCGCCCTGTTCAAGGATAAGCTGAAGGAAGTGAGGGAGATCGTCCATTCAACGATTGAATTCCATTCGAGGCGTCGTGGAGCAGGCGAGTCGTAGCAACCATGCCAATTCGGGAGGGCGATGCTCACAGGGAGCCGGGAGCAGTCCATCGGTTTTCGGAAGGCCAGGAATCTGAGGCGTACCATCCCCGTCGCGGGTGCGGGGATCCACTGGCCAGTCAATCACCTTTGGGCCTTTGCGGCCCCAGGATGGCGTTTAAGCCGTTTGGATCCTGAATCGATGGTCTGCAAGACGATTGAATAACCCGTTTTATTGGTTCGGCCCCGTCTGGTCCTAAAGGGTTTCATTTTTGAGATCAGTCGCGTTTTTGAACGCGCCGGTGGTGCGGAGATGAGAGCTCAGAGAAGAAGGGCTCGACGCCTACTACGGAGCCCCGGGCAAACCGGCGATCACGGGTGACGATTTCAAGGGAGTGCCGCTCGAGAATAATGTCGTCGCGCGAAATGTGTGTATTGGGGGGCAGTGGTTGCATGTCTCGTATAACGCTGAGCCTGATCAGATCGAACTGAAGGACAACGTTGTCGGAGGCTACCCTGGTTTCGTTTCTGGATTGAGAAACTCGGTATTGGACTTTCGCTTGAAGGATGACTCTCCGGTCTACGAAACCGGGTTTCGCGCGATTCCGGTCGATCGGATCGGCTTGCATCGGGATGAGTATCGGCGGAATCTGTATGGATCGAGCGACCCGAATGAACATTGGTTTCGCCTGTCGGCACGACCTCTGACAATGTCTCTAGCACACCTATCATGAAACCCACGACGAGCTTTCTACCGATTCTTTTGACCATGCTCCTTTTGCCGCCCAACCCCCTGACGGCGGCGGAGGATCTCGAGTCTGCCAACGGGCGAACCGAGGTGAAGATCGCCGCAGTACAAATCAGCGGTTATGACAAGGGCGATTTGCCGCGGAAGGACAACGATGTGGTCGCGACTCTGGTGCCTTATATCGATCGGGCAAAGAAAGACGATGCGGAGCTGGTCGTCTTTCCCGAGTATGTCCTGGGACATATTTCTGTGCCCGGACCGGAAACGAAACGGATTTCGGCTGCTGCCGCTGCGAGTGGAATCTACGTGATCGTGGGGTGTTGGGAAACGATCGATGATTCGAACTATGCGAACACGGCTTTGATCTTTGGTCGCGATGGCAGAATCGTGGGCAAATACCTTAAAACGCACGCTGCCGTCGATCACTTCGAGGGGGATCCGGCCTGGTCGCAGCCACCCTCGGGCAAGGATCGTGACTGGTTTCTGCGGAATGATCCCGAATGGACGATGAATCGGGGTGAGGATCTCCCGGTGTTCGATTTCGATTTTGGACGGGTTGGCATATTGACGTGCTATGACGGCTGGTTTCCCGAGAGCTTTCGTGCGCTGTCGCTCAAGGGCGCCGAATTGATCGTTTGGATCAATGGACGACGTGGTTCGGTTGAGGACTTCATCATGAAGTCCGTGATGTTTCAGAGTCATGTGGCGATGGTCAGCGCCAACCAGGCATATGGAGGCGGCACGATGATCGGCACCTTGCCTGCGAGCATCCTGGCGCGGTGCCTCCCAAGGGAGGAGGCCTACATTTCAGCCAGTGTGGATTTCACCAAGATACGCAGAGCCAGGCGGTATAGTCGCAATTTCCAACAACGTCGTCCGGATTTGTACGGGGCGCTAACGCATGCGAAGCTGAGCGATGGGAACCGAGTTGCGCGAGATCTGGAATCAGAAACACCACAGCACCGGTCGCGACCGGCCCAGAAACTGCGTGTGGCAAGTTGTCAGTTCCCGGTCAGTGCGGACATCGCCAGCAATGCCCGTTGGATTCGTCAATACATGAGCGATGCCAAGGAAGCGGGGGCCCACTTGCTCCACACCTCCGAGTCCTGCCTTTCTGGGTATGCCGGCACCGATTTCGACAGCTTTGATGGATTCGACTGGGATCTTCTGCGGCATGAGACAAGACGCCTTTGTCGCCTTGCGAGGGAGCTGGACCTTTGGTTGGTGCTAGGATCGACGCACTTCCTCGATGCCGAAACGAAACCGACCAACTGTTTGTATTTGATTGACCCTCATGGACAGATTGTTGACCGATATGACAAATCGATGTGCACGCTTGGAGATCAGCGGCATTACTCGGCCGGCGACCGGTTGGTGACCCGCGATATTCAGGGCGTCCGGGTAGGTCTGGCGATCTGCTATGACGTTTGCTGGCCGCAGGTCTACGCGGCCTATCATGAAAAGGGGGCGACGGTCATGCTTCACTCCTTCTACAATGCGCGAGGCAGGGGCGAAAACTGTCTCGATGTGTTGGTCGAACGACAAGTGCCCACGCGCTGCGCCGACAACCGCATGTGGGCTGTTGCCAACAACTCATCGGCTTCTTATTCCCATTGGGCGACCTTTGTAGCCCGTCCTGACGCCACCATTGCTCAGCAGTTGAGGGGGAATGAGGCGGGAATGATGGTGCATGATTTTCCGGATGAACTGTCGTCACGGGGCTGGTTTCACAATCACCAACCGATGCGGGCCCGTGACGACGAGCGATTCACCTTCGGATCCGCGACCACTCATCCGCGGCAGATTGTCGGGACCTCACAACCCTGAATGAGCTCACTTGGCGGGGCTCACGTTCCTTTGGCTCAAGTTTTCATGTTCCCAAAAAAGGACCGCAGACACGGTGGCGCCTCCGCGACTTGACGAAGTGCTGGTCATTACCGCCCCTCAAGTCTCCGGAGTTCCGTAAAGAACATCCTGATCGAGCCTTGGGACATCAGGGGCTTCGGTCCATGAGCCTTCGATACCGCTCCTCTTAAACCACTCGGTGAATCAACTACTCTCGACTACCTAGTTACTACTCCGCAACTACCGCCTCACGACTCGCTAACAAATGGTACCGGTGGTCGGACTCGAACCGACACGAGGTTTAACCCTCCCGGGATTTTAAGTCCCGTGCGTCTGCCA
>DEAY01000369.1 GCA_002348345.1 Verrucomicrobia bacterium UBA2970 | reverse complement strand
TTCGCATTTCGATAGCCAGCATTACTGGCAGAACGGCATTCCCGGAGACACCGATACGGAAGAGGGATTCATCTATCGTCGTTTGAACCGGACCGCGGACCTGACCCTGCCGAAGAACTCATTCATGGCGGCAGGCCTATCGGGATCCCAGTTGGTCGCGCTCAAAGGGGCCAACACGATTCCCAACTTCAGTCGGGCAAGTCGTTTCAATCTGCCCGCGGGGGACAAGTTTCTCGGACGGCAACCGGATCGGGTAGGGGGCGTGGCTGGTCGGGGGCTGTTGGGCCTTTACGGCGGGCCCGCAGATGTTGACGGAAAACTTTATCGTAATTTGGTGCACGGGGCGGGCCAGAGTTTGGGGCTGGCCCTGACGACGGTGAAGGATGCCTTGGCGCAAGGGAGTTATTCCCCTGAGAACGGAGCGGATTATCCTAATAACCGTCTGGGCGATAAACTTCAGGAAGCGGCCATGCTCATGAAGCGAACGGATGTTCGCGTCATTGGAATGAGGATCGGGGGATGGGACACCCACAAGGGACAAGGGCAGGTGAACGGAAAACACGCGAATCTCCTGGGCACTGTTGCGCAAGGATTCCAAGCCATCTATCGCGATCTTCAGGATCAATGGGATGATTTAATCGTGGTGACCATGACGGAGTTTGGCCGGACTTCAAAAGAGAATGGAAGTGCTGGAACCGATCACGCGGAATCGAGCGTGATGCTTGTTGGCGGCGGGGGGGTCAAGGGCGGGGTCTACAATTGCGATGACGCGACATGGGCCGATGGGGATATGTTCAGCAAGCGGGATCGCTACGTGGCACGTCGAACGGACTTTCGAAGTGTCTTTGCCGAGATATTCCAGGGTCACTTCGGCGATCCGGCCTCGATGATGAATGAGATCATCCCGGGTTATGACTTCGCCAAACTCGACAATCCAAAGGACTTTCGCCCCTTGAAGTTCATGCGTGCCTAAGGTCAATCGATCTCCTTGATCACGAGAGGGGCTGGCTTGCTCCGGTGAGGCGATCTCACCGGAGTTTTTTTGGGGGCCTGCGAGCACGACCGATCCGAGGCGGTTCGCCTTGCTTGTAGAATTCAATCCGGTAGCGTTCTTGATATGAGATCGCTCTTGTGGCTGCTATTTCTGATGGTCGGTGCGGTAATCCACGGTGGGGATAGCATGCCCGCACTCCAACACCCGGATACCTCAGGTTGGAAGATGTTGTTCAAGAAAGACCTCTCCAACGCCCGGTTTCCGTCGGGCGTTTGGACGCAGCGTGAGGGGGTGCTGACGGCATCGAAGGACGAGGCGATTTGGAGTGATCGTCCGTATGATAACTTTTTGCTCGACCTGGAGTTCAAGAATGCCGCCGAGACCAATAGTGGTGTGATTGTTTATTGCACCGACCGAAGGAACTGGATCCCGAACTCAGTTGAAATTCAGATTGCGGATGACCATAGCCAGAAATGGTCGTCCAGTCCCAAGACCTGGCAATGCGGGGCGATTTTCGGCCATCTCGCGGCTTCGGAGGCGCGGGTGAAGAAACCGGGCGAATGGAATCGATATACCATCTCCTGTCTCGATCAACGGATTACCGTGGTCCTGAATGGGAAGCTAGTGACGGACATGGAGATGAGCCGGTGGACGTCGGCAACGGTCAATCCCGACGGAAGCGAGATTCCGGCCTGGTTGAGCCGACCCTTTGCCGAGTTAGTGACCTTGGGATACATCGGCTTGCAGGGAAAACATGCCGGCGCTCCCATATACTTTCGAAACGTCAAGGTGAAGGAATTGAGATAGCTGGGTTGCGACTTGGGAATGAAGGCGGGTTGCAAGCAGGAAGACCGGAGGGGGTTCACTCTGATCGAGCTCTTGGTGGTGATTGCGATCATCGCGATTCTCGCCGGGATGCTCCTGCCGACGCTGAGCAAAGCCAAAGGAGCCGGCCAGCGCATTTCCTGTGTGAACAGTCAACGGCAACTCGGCTTGGCTTGGATCCTTTACAAGGATGATTCGGAGGATCGGCTGGTTGAGAACGGGCGAGGGACTCCGAGCAAGAACCGGAGTTGGTGGGTTTCGGGTGGGACCCACAGCACCGGGTTGATCACCGATCCACGGATGCTGGAAGGGGATCACGCGGCCTTTAGTCGCTATGTTGGGAATCGAACGATCTATAAATGTCCCAGCGACAAGGGAAAAGATACCTTGTTTAAACGAGTTCGCACCCGAAGTTACGGCTTGAACACCTTCATGAATGATATCGACCGGAATGGTTTCGGCGGTCGATCTTCGCGGCATCGGTATTTTGTGAAAGGTGCCGATGTCGAGGCCACGGAGGCGTCGCAGCGATTGCTCTTCATCGACCTTCAGCCGGAAAGTATCTGCGTGCCGGCTTTCTGGATTACCGTCCAGAGCGGGGGGAGCAATGGGCATGCGCCTGGATCCTACCACAACCAGTCGGCGGTGGTCAGTTTTGCGGACGGTCATGTCGACCTCCAGAAGTGGCGGGATCCGGAGACGATGAGACCCATCCGTCACGGTTATGGTCGACGCAAGAGTGTCGATCATCGGTGGATCGTCGACCACGCGACGGTGGAGATACCGCGTCCCCCGCGGCGTCGTTAGCACGGTTGGTTCTGACCATTCTCTGAGGCCAGTCTTTCGGAGTCTCCCCGGGCTCGGGAACGGTTATGAGGGTTTGCCGGTGGGATGGGTCGGAATTCTCTGTTGAGTTTCAGGGGCGTCGGTGAATATGATCGGCTGCTTTTTAGGACAACCACGAATCGATCTATGAGAGCGCTCGTTTATAATGGCCCCTGGGATATGACGTTGGAGGATTTGCCGAAACCCGAGCCGGGGACCGGTGAGGTTCTCGTGAAGGTAAAGACGGTGGGCATCTGCGGAAGCGACGTCCACGGATTCACGGGAGAGAGCGGGAGGCGTGCGCCGGGAATGGTCATGGGGCATGAGGCGGTTGGGGTCGTCGAATCAGTGGGAGAAGGGGTTTCCGCTCCCAAAGAAGGTGATTTGGTGACCGTCTACAACATCATCGCGGAAACGGCGCCGACCCCGGAAGAAGGAGATCCAAGCTTTTTGGCAAAGAAGGTGATCGGGGTGAATCTCGCCAAGCGGGGGGCGATGGCGGACTATTTGACATTGCCCGCTGAGAGTGCGCTGGTCGTGCCAGAGGGGGTTTCCCCAGAGGTGGGGATTCTTGTCGAACCGGTGGCCGTTGTGACCCATGGATTTCATCGGCTGGCTGCGAAGAACATCGCCGCCAACCGGGCGGCTATTGTGGGTTCAGGAACCATCGGCCTGTCGGGAATCCTGGTTGCCAAGGAGTCGGGCGTGAAGGAGATAGCGATCCTAGACACCATTCAGGAAAAACTGGATCGCGGTCAAACATTTGGCGCCAGCCCCGTCCGGGTCGAGTCTTCGGAGAGCGTCGAATCGGTGGCCGACCGGGTGGAAACCGCCCTGGGGGATAAACCGGATTTGGTCGTCGACGCGGTGGGGAGTCGTTCTTCGTTTCAGCAATGCTTGGCGCTGGTCAAACCAGGGGGCGCTGTTCTCTTGATAGGGAACCTGGCCAAGGAGGTTTCATTGCCGCTCCAGGATATTGTGAGTCAGGAGATCAGCTTTGTGGGAACTTATGGATTCGACCGTCGGGCCTTTGAAGATGCCTTGAGGATGGTGCCGAATATTAAGGAAAAGTTAGCTACGTTCATTGAGGGCCATTGCAGCCTCGAAGAGACGCCCGGGACGATGACAAAGCTTGCCAAAGGGGACCTTCAGGCTCTTAAGATTGTGATCGACCTTTAAAGCCAAATTGGGTCTTAAGCCAAGAGAACTGTTCTGATGGGTTCGATGAAGATGTTGATTGATTGGAATCGCGGCGCAGCCATTGCGCTCGCGTTGGCGGTGACTCTGCCTGCCTGGGCGGTCGAGCTGAAACGAGTGGCACCCGAGACCGTGGGGATGTCGTCGGCACGATTGGATCGCTTAGGCAAGGCGTTCCAGACGTATGTTGAGGACGAAGCGCTCCCCGGCTCGACCATCTTGATCTTGCGTCAAGGGAAAGTGGCCTATTTCGAATCCTTCGGGTTTCGCGATATCGAGGGGAAATCACCGCTCGGAACGGACTCTATTTTTAGGATCGCTTCACAGTCGAAGGCAGTGGTGAGTGTCGGCGTCATGATTCTGCAGGAGGAGGGGCGGTTGCTGATTAACGATCCGGTCGGCAAGTATTTGCCCGAATTCGAGGAAACGACGGTGGCGGAGCCGTCGGAGGATGGCTATGAGGTGGTTCCTTCAAAACGACCCATCACGATTCGTGATTTGTTGACCCATACGGCGGGGATTGGCTACGGGGGGGGACCGGCGAAGGAAGCGTGGGAGCGTGCTGGGATCACCGGGTGGTATTTTGCGGATCGAGATGAGGGAATTCGAGAGACCATCTCACGCCTTGCGTCATTACCTTTCGACGCCCATCCGGGGGAACGATATGTCTATGGCTACAACACGGATATTCTCGGTGCGTTGATCGAAGTGGTGTCAGGCAAATCGTTGGACCAATTCCTGGCGGATCGAATCTTCCAACCTCTGGGCATGAAGGACACTCATTTCTACCTTCCCCGAGAAAAAGTGGATCGGTTGGCGACGGTATACTCCAGTCGGGAGGGGGGAGGTCTAGAGCGCGCCCCGAACCCGGGCCATATGATCGGGCAGGGTGCCTATGTGACAGGACCCCGGAAAAGTTTCTCTGGAGGCGCGGGCCTCTTATCCACCGCCTCAGACTACGGGCGATTTCTGCAAATGATGCTCAACGACGGACGCTTGGGAACCGCACGCATCCTTTCGCCGGCGAGCGTAAGCCTCATGACGGTCGATCATATCGGTGAGATCGAATTTGGAGGGTCGGGCGTGGGATTCGGTCTGGGATTCTCGGTCTTGAAGGACTTGGGTGCCAGAGGCACGCCGGGGGCCGTTGGGGAATATGGTTGGGGAGGGGCCTATCATTCCACCTACTGGGTCGATCCCCAGAACGATCTGGTGGTGGTTTACTTCACCCAACTGATTCCGGCCATTGGCGTGGATGACCATGGCAAACTGCGAACGCTCGTTTACCAGGCGTTGATCGATTGACCGAAGCCGGCGGCATTGCGTGATGAGCCGGGAATCCGGTCCAACGCGTTGGGAGAGGCCGGGATGCTCTGACGAGGCAATCTTATTGAAAATAGGAATGATCTTCCTTGCCCCCGCTCAGCACGTAGGCAACCAGGTCAAGGATCTCATCCTTTTCCAGCATATTGAGAAGGCCGCTGGGCATCGTTGAAACCTTTGAGGGTTCGATTCGCGCCACCGTCTTCCTGTCTACCCGCTCTCGTTGATTGGGATCGGTCAGATCCGTGTTGACCGATACGGAATCCCCGCTGAGATTCACGATGACTCCCGAGATGGTTTCACCGTCCGTCTTGGTGAGTACGACCGGCACAAATTGTTCGTTGATCTCCTTGCTGGGATGAACAATCTGATCGAGAAAGTCACGGGCTGAATAGCGTCCTCCCGCTTTGGTCAGATCGGGACCGGTCATGCCGCCTTCGTTGGCGAAACGGTGACAGGCAAAGCAACCGGCGGCACCAAAGGCTTTCCGACCTCGACCGTGGTTGCGGTTTTTCAGTCCCGATTCCGCCGCCGTGGCCAATTCCTCGAACGCCCATTCCTTGACGAAACTTCGCCCCGCCATTGCTTCGGCCAAGGCCTCCAGAGGGGTCTTCTGTTCGGGCTCTCTGGCCAGGACTTCGGAGAGCTCACGCTTCTCCGAAGGTGAAAGGCTGGCGAGGGCATCGTTGCGAATGAATTCGATGAACTTCGAGAAACTGGCGCCTCCCCGATAGTTGGCTGCGGTGAGAAACCATTCAAAGTATTCCGTTCGGAGCGCCTGGGTCCAACCGTTCTTGAGAAACCGAAGCGAGCGCGCGTATTCCATTTGCTCTTCCTGGGTGGCAGCGTTGGCGATGAGTGCCATGGCCTTGCTGGCGGCATTGGGGGACTGCAGATACACCAGGGTTTCGCAGAGAAGCCAATTCAGGGGAAAGCGCTTGGCCGGGAATTGCGGGTCGAGTTGGGCGTGAATTCGATCCGACAGATCGGCATCCGGGCGACCGAAGCGGTTCAATGTGATTTGATAGGTGCGAACGAGGGTCCGCTGTTGTTCGGTATCAAGGCGGGTCCACTGGACATCCGCGAGGGCATTGAGGATCTGATCGCGGACGCTTTCATCCGCTTCGGGGGTGTCCGGATTGCGGTGAAATGGATCGACCCCCAGCACTCGGGCCAGGCCGAGGAGGGCCTCGACGCGTTTGCCATAGTCGGGTTCATGAAGGGCTCGATGGGCCCATCCCTCCGTCGGTTGATGTTCAATGGCGGTCCTGGCTGCCCACCGCATAAAACGATCTTCGTGATCAAGATAGGGCCAGGCACTGGAAATGGCTTCGGGATGCTCGACCCCGTGAAACGCCTCTAGTTGCCGCCGGATCTCTCGATCCCGGGCACCGTTGGGATCGGGAGTGGAGGGGTCGATGGGGGCGGTGGATTCCGAACCGATATAAGTGACGCGGTAGAGACCGGACTGGACGCGTCGGCCCCCGATGGCAAAATACATAGCCCCGTCGTTCGGGTTGATGATGGCGTCTGTCACCGGAAGGGGTGCCCCGGAAATGAACTCGACCTTTTCTCCGGTATAGGTCGATCCCTCTGGTTCAAGGTTCACTCGGTAGATCTTTCCCCAACTCCAGTCGAGGAGATAAAGGGATTCTTGGTATTCATTTGGGAAGCGGGCTCCGTAGCCGAAGGTGACCCCGGTGGGGGATCCCGGCCCGATGTTGACGGAACCGGGAAGGTTGTCCGGATACCACTCGGGCCGTTTTCCGGTGCCGTGGCGCCAACCGTATTCCGAACCGCTGGTCACATGGTTGACGCGAGTCGGCCGATACCAGGGGGTGTTGAAGTCATATTCCATATCGGCATCGTAGGTGAAGAGTTCGCCATCGCGGTTGAAGGCCCCTCCAAAGATGTTTCGGTAACCGACGGAATAGACTTCCCATTCCTTTCCATCAGGGGTGATTTGATAAATGATTCCGCCCGGTGCTAGGACGCCTCGGTTGTGGCCACGGCCGTCAGGCATTCGCTCGAGGAGGTGGTCTTCGCCCCAGACTTCCGGGACCCGAGACGCCTCGAAGTCGGTGGGAGTGGTGCTGTTGCCCGTGATGAGAAAGATTGATTTTTCGTCTGGGGCGAGAACGACCTGGTGGACGCCATGGTCTCCTCGTGCCTTGAGGGCACGCAGCTTCTCGACGTGGTCAAGGCGATCGTCTCCGGTCGAATCGGTCAGGCGGTAAAGGCCGCTGTCGATCTTCCGTTCGTAGTCGTTGACGCCGACGTAAAGGGCATCGAAGGCCCAAAGCATGCCGTTGATGGCCCGGATCTTTGCCGGCACGGGCTCGATCGCCCCCTGGGACAGGGTTTGGCCTGGGCCCGGAACTTCAAAGCGGTAGAGTCCGCCATACTGGTCACTGACGATCATCCTCCCCTTTCCATCGAGGCAGAGATTGACCCAAGAACCTTGCTCGACTCCAGGCACGGAGTAGAGGAGTTCGACCTTGAATCCATCGGGTGCCGTGATTCGGTTGAGAGGGGTGGCCTTGTTTTCGTTAATGGCTGGGCCCACTTGCCGTGGTCTTTGCGCCTGCAAAGATTCAACAGCGAGACTCAGTAGCAGGATCAGGGGGAGAATGGCGTGAGATCGCATCGTTTTTTTCTCAATGGGATGGTGGTTTATCGATTGGTGACGGATTCGGCGTAATCGAGTTCTCCAGTTCGTCCATCGTAGTACTGGAAAACCACTTGGGGATCAGGGTAGGCCACCCACCGGTTGCCTCCAAGCGTTTGTGGCATGTTGAAGACATTATTCACCTGGACGACCGCGAAATGAGGATAAAGACGTTCGAGTCGAGGGAGATCGGGGAGGATGTAACTGCTCCATCGGATGTCACATTCGCGGGGCCCGAATTTGAACTTACCGGTCGCCGGGCGATTGCTTTCGTCGAGTTCGGGGACGTGATTGACACTGTTGTGCGGACCACAGCAGAACTCCCAAATTCGATCGGTGATCTTGATGGCGAAGCTGTTGTGGAGGTCGCCGGTGAGTACGAAGACGCCCTTGTCGAGGCCG
>DEAY01000064.1 GCA_002348345.1 Verrucomicrobia bacterium UBA2970 | reverse complement strand
GTCTCGGTGCCCTGGTAATGAACATTATCATCCCCCGTCCCGTGGACGATCAATAGCCTGCCTTGAAGCTGATCCGCGAAGTGAATGGGAGAGCCATCACGGAACCCCCTAACATTATCTTTGGGAAGCCCCATGTATCGCTCCTGATAAATGGTATCGTAGAGTCGCTGATTGGGGACGGGTGCGATGGACATGCCAACATGGTAGCGCTCAGGGTACTTGAACATCATGTTCAAGGTCATCGACCCTCCCCCGCTCCACCCCCATATGCCCACCCGTTCGGGATCCAATTGAGACCGCTGCTGCAGGACCTGGTCAAGGGCGGCAGCCTGATCCTTGGGAGCAAGGATTCCCACCTGCCGGTAAACACTCTTCCGCCAATCCCGTCCCCGCGGCGCAGGCGTCCCCCGATTGTCGACACTCATCACGTAGTAACCCTGCTGAGTATGCATCAGGTGCCAGAGATAACGCTTCCCTCCCCAACGATCCATCACCGTCTGGCCGGCCGGCTCACCATAGACGAAGACCAACAAGGGGTATTTCTTGCCGGCCAATACCTTCGGGGGCGCCATCAACCACCCGTCCAACTCCACGTCATCCCCAATGGGAATGCGGAAGAACTCAACCGGCTTCCGATCGAGTTTTGACCAGGCCTCGAGAAGGTCTGAGTTATCCGTCAACAACCGCAGCACCTCATGCGTCGGCAACCGGACCAGATCACGGATCACCGGCTGATTGGCAGAGGAGTAGGTATGAATGGCAAACCGACCATCGGGCGACATCTGATAGTGATGAACGCCGGACTCATCCCTCGGCGTCACACGTTCCGCGGCCCCTCCTGTCAACGGCACCTGATAGAGGTATCGTTGCGTCGGACGGTCGGGGGACGCAATAAAGTATACGCGTCCCGCCTTCTCATCGACGCCTTCAAGGGAGATGACATCGTATTCCCCGGGCGTCAGCAACTGAAAGGTCTTTCCATCGCGATCGGCAAGATAGAGATGCCTCCAACCATCTCGCTCACTCACCCAGAGAAAATGGATTCCATCCTCGAGCCATCGAAGGGGTTTGACTTCCTCAACCCATGCCTGATCCCGATCCGTCAAGACCGTCTCCACGGCTCCCTGGCTCACGTCTCCCACGAGCAAACGGTTGGTGTTCTGAAGGCGATTCAACTGCTGCATCACCACGTTCTTTGAATCCTCCGTCCAATTCAAGTACGCCAAATAGTGGTTTCTGGGGTCCCCGGGAACATTCATCCAACGGGTCTTGCTCCCCTCGGCCGACACCACGCCGACGCGACAAGCCGGGTTTTTCTCGCCCACCTTTGGATAGGGAATCGGGATGAGCTTCGGATAAAGACCGGCGCTGTTATCGATCAAGTGGAATACGCCAACTCCCGAGGTATTGATTTGCCAATAAGCGATTCGAGTTCCATCGGGACTCCATCGGTAACCGTCCCGGAGCCGGAATTCTTCCTCATAGACCCAATCGAATGTCCCATTGATGAGGTGGTCCGACCCGTCATCCGTCAGCTGGACGATCCTTCCTTCCTTCCAGTCCTCGACGTATAGATTCCGCTCCTTGACATAGGCCACCCGATGATCCACTGGCGAGAATTTTGCAAACATCAGCGTTGAAGGAAGCGCTTCCCCACCGAGCTGACGCAATTCGTGACTGGTCACGTCAAAAATCCAATAGTCACCCCGGGTATTGGCCCGCCAGACCCTCCGGCTGTTGGTAAATATGAGAAGATAGGCACCATCGTGCGACCAGGAGTAGTCGTCAATGGACAAGGGTTTGGTTTCACCGCTCGGGATCAAATGGCGTGAATGGACCAACACCCTTCCCTCGGTCTCCCCCGGGGTATACCGCACAAAGTCTCGCCCCCCGGCTTCGCCTTCAGAGGCTTCAACAATCACATAGCCACTACTATCCGGCAACCAACGGGCGGGTCCGAAGGATTCCTCGGAAAAATCGTCTTCCTGAAAAATCCGTTCCAAACTCAGCTTGGATTCGTCCGTTCCCTCTTCAGCAGTCCAAGCGACAGTCCAAGCGCTCACCTGGCTGATCGAAACAGCAGCAACAAGCCCAACCCGGATCGCACGGATCATGCGCCATTCCCTCTTCCCTTGCATCATGCTCTTCATCTATGCCGACATAGTAAAACCCAACCCTCTCGTGTCAATCCAAGCGCCGGAAGGACTGATTCTTCCTTGGTGATTGTGTGTCGTTCCGATCCCTGGCTAAACTGAGGCCGAATCAAACAGGACGACATTCCTCCGAAAATGACGCATCGCATACAGGCCCCTTCCCTCAAACGCTGGCTGCAAGAACACTTCTCCAACCGGGGACTGACCTTGATTGCCATGCTGCTCGCGGGCATCTCCACCGACCTCAAGGTTGGAGCGGACACCTTTGTCTTCCTGTCGGAGGCAGGAGAGCAACAGATTGTGACCTACCGTCATAACGAACAAAATGGGCAGCTGACCCGGACCAGCGAGATGGCGACTGAAGGCGAGCCGGGATTCCTGGCCGCCAATCGAAACGGCACCCGACTCTTCGCAGCCTACCGGTCCACAGGCGATCTCACCAGCTACCAGATCGATCCGAAAACGGGAGCGTTAAACCTCATTTCAAAGGTGCCGGCAGGAGCCGACCCCGCCTACGTGGCGCTTGACCGAAGCGAATCATTCTTGATGTCGGCCTACTATCGAGCCGGCAAGGTGGGCCTCCACCGAATTGGATCTCGAGGGGAACTCAGCGCTGAATCCGTTCATTGGTCCCGGACCAACTTGAAGGCCCACGCCATTCTCACCGATCCCGGGAATCAATGGGCTCTCGCGCCGCATACCGGGCCGAACGCCGTTTACATTTTTTCAATGGATGCAGAAGAGGGCACCCTTCTCCCCAGCGCACCGCCGCTGACCTACACAGGAACCCTGACAGGCCCCCGACATCTTCAATTTCATCCCTCTCTCAAGCGGGTCTATTTCAACTACGAGCAAGGAAGCGCGGTGGCCGTGTTTGAATTCGACGACGACGTCGGCCAGATTCGCCCTCTGCAAACGCTGAGCACCCTTCCGTCAACCCATCTCACCCGGAATTCCTGCGCCGACCTCGAGATCACCCCCGACGGCCGTTTCCTCTACTCGGCAAATCGGGGCCACGACAGCATTGCCGGATTCAGAATTCACGAAACATCAGGCAAGCTAGAGATGATCGCCACGACGCCGACCGAAAAAACGCCCCGTTGCTTGACCATCACCGACTCGGGAGCTTGGTTGATCGCCGCCGGGCAAGACTCCGACCACCTCCAATCCTATCGCATCCACCCCCAATCAGGCACCCTCGATTCCGTTGGGCGTCTTGCCTGTGGTCGTCTGCCCTGGGCGCTTCTGGCGGTAACGCCCCGATCCCTGTAAGGATTCTTGACCGGGCAACCACTCCAGCGGCGAGAGAGGGAATGATTGACGAACCCTTCATTCGCAATTTCGGGATCATGGTCATCGCGGCAGCAGGGTTTGCCTTGCTGGCTCGACAACTCCGTATTCCCACCATCGTCGGATATCTCCTGGCCGGGGTCTTTCTCGGCCCCCTGACTCAAATCGTGGGTGATGCCAATGCCGTCGCCATGATTTCGGATCTCGGAATCGTCCTTCTCCTTTTTCTGGTGGGCCTTGAGCTGAATGTGGCCAAGATCCGTCACTTGGGCGCGGTGGCTCTGCTCGCCGGACTTGGTCAGATCGTCGTCACCCTCATTCTCGGCCTCGGTTGCTGTCTCCTGCTCGGATTCGACCTCACCACGGCCATCATTGTCGGGACGGCGCTGACCTTCAGCAGCACGGTGGTGGTGGTCAAAGTCCTGACGGAGAAAAAAGAGCTCGATTCCCTTCACGGTCGAATCGGAATCGGTGTACTCCTGGTGCAGGATCTCGTTGCGATCCTGCTCCTCACCGTTCTCAATGAACTCGAGGCCGACGCTGCGTTTTCGCTCAGCAACACGCTCCGGAATACAACCCTGGCAATCACCGGAATGATCCTGCTTCTGGCCCTCTCGCTGGCGGCGGCCCGATTCCTCCTTCTCGGCCTACTGACATGGGCCAGCACTTATCCCGGAATGCTCTTCATTTGGAGTCTCTGCTGGTGCTTCATCCTCGTCCAAATCGCCCACTGGTTTCACCTGTCCCACGAAATCGGAGCGTTCTTGGCCGGTCTGAGCCTCGCTCAACTCCCTTTCAATCACGAGCTGAGGCGTCGAGTCCATCCGTTGATGAATTTCTTCATCGCCATCTTCTTCACCTCGCTTGGCATTCACCTGGATCTCGCCCTTCCGCTTCGCGACTATCTCATCGCCCTCATTCTCAGTGCTTTCGTGTTGGGCGGTAAACTGACCGTGGTCATGGCGACCACCAGTCGATTGCAGATCGACGAAAAAAGCGCTTTTTATTCAGCGGCACTCCTCTGTCAAATCAGCGAATTCTCTCTCATTTTCGCCTCGCTGGCCTTCGCCAAAGGCCTCCTCAACGAATCCAATCTCTCGATCATCGGATTGACCGGACTGGTGACCATTTCGCTTTCGGCTTACATCATTCAATACAAGATCCCGATCTACCGGGCCACCAAGCGGCGGCGCTGGCTAACCGCGTTCGGCGCTCGTGAAGAAAAGACGGCACCAGCACCCAACTCGTTTCTTCAACAGCATATCATCTTGGTCGGAGTCAACTCCATGGGACAACAGATCGCCAACCAGTTGACCGACCTTGGGGAACGAGTGCTGGCAATCGATACCAATCCCAAACGGCTGGCAAACCTTCCCTGCCAAACATTGGTCGGGAACGCGGAGGACTGGGCACTCCTAGAAGAAGCTAATCTGCCACAAGCCAAACTGCTCGTCTCGGCGCTCCACATCGAGGATACGAATGACCTCCTTGCTTATCGATGCCGGCAACTTCAAGTTCCATGCGCCATTCACGCCGTCGACCTGGAGGAAACCAATAATCTGCTGGAGATGGATGTCACCTATCTCATGATTCCCAAGGTCGATGGCATCAAACTGCAGAATGAAAAGCTAAAGGAACTCGACCTCCTGCCCTCATGACAGCCATCACCGTCCTTCTGTTCATCGCCGCGGCAGGCTTCGGGGTCGCCCGTCGATTTCAAATCCCCGTCATTCCATTCTTGATTTTCGGCGGGCTATCCGTGTCAGCGTGGATTCCACAAGAAAATGCCGTCGATCTCCAAAAAGCCCTTGAGCTCGGCTTGACATTTCTGGTCTTCGCCTCCGGCATCGAGCTGAACCCCCAACGTTTTGGGCACCACAAGAAGGCGGTGGTCTGGGTAGGCGTGCTGCAATTCGCCGCCGCGGCAACCATCGGGTTCCTCATGGCACGGGCGTTGGGATTCGACACCAAACCGGCGCTCTACCTGGCCTTTGCGATTTCCACCAGTTCCACGCTGGTTGTCGTTCGTCTCCTCAGCCAAGGACGGCAGATGGCCGAACCATTCGGCCGACTCGTTGTCGGCGTCTTACTCTTCCAAGACCTCTTGATGATCTTACTGATCATCGTCTTCGCCCGTCTTCCCGAGGGTGGCCTCGCCGTGCTTAAAGGAATCGGCGGCACGATGGGTTTGGCGGGTCTTGCCCTGGCCAGTCAGCGATGGTTCGTCTCCTGGCTCATCATTCGCAAGAAACGAGAAAGCGAATTACTCCTGTCGATGATTCTCGCTCAACTGTTCGTCTTCACCGGCCTGGCGCATGCCCTGAACTTGCCGACCGTCGCCGGGGCATTTGCAGCGGGCCTAGCCCTCAGTTCCTTTCCGGTGAACGGAGTGGTCCGTGCCTTGTTATCCTCGTTGAACGATTTCTTCCTCGCCATCTTCTTCACCGCCCTCGGGGCCTTTGTGGGGATTCCAGACAACCCCACGATTCTGCTCAAAGGAGTTTTCCTCGGGCTCATCCTGATTTCGATCACGCCGCCCATCGTCGCCCTTGTCGCGGAACGGTTTGGGCTCTCTTCGCGTAACGCCATCGAGGCGGGCATCCTCCTCGCGCAGAGCAGTGAGTTTTCGCTGGTATTGGGGATCACCGGCCATATCACCCTGGGCGAAATCTCACGGGACGTCCTCGCCATCATCGCCTGGGTCGCCGCCTTCACCATGACTTTCACCCCGCTGCTCGCAAACGACCGAATCACCCGATGGCTGCTCCTGTTTCACCCTGGACAACGCAAGAGTCGGGAAGCCGTCGGCGTCCGCGATCATATCCTCATCCTTGGCTTTGGAACGGGAGGCATGTGGGTCATCAAGCCCCTTTTGGCCGCGGGTCATTCGGTGCTCGTCGTTGATGACGACGCGATGGTCATCGAACATCTCCAGCAAGCAAATGTGCCCTGCATCCGAGGCGATGGATCGGATCTCGCCACCCTCCGCGACGCCGGAATCGAACAGGCCAAGCTGGTCGTCTCCTCGATGCGGCGCGCCAATGAAGCGAGGACTGCCTTGGCAGCTTGCCCCGGTATTCCCGTCATCGTGAGGGTGTTTGAGGCCCAAGATGCCGGAATCGTGACAGAATTAGGGGGGATTCCCATCCTGAATTCCGAGGCATCGACGACAAAGTTCATGGAATGGTTCACCCAGGCGGGCCAAATCAACCCGGCCCGGCCAAATTAGCACAAAAAACATCGATTGTTCATTTGCGGATTCGTTGAATCATCGGATACTCCTTACATGGATCCACGCTTGTTCCAAGTCCTTCACGTTCTGGGCGCCATCGTCCTGGTCGCAATGACCTTTGCCGCCTTTGCTCACCCCGTTGAAGCACAACGTCGGAAAGTGCTTTCGGCCTCAGGCGTCGCGAGTCTGATCACCGTCATTGCCGGGTTTGGGCTGGCCGGCCTCTTGAAATACGGTTTCCCGGTGTGGATCATCATCAAGATTGTGTGTTGGCTGGGACTCTCAGGAATCGCTGGCATGGTTTACCGGAAGCCAGAAAAAGTCCCCCTGTTTGCCGGAATCACGGTGGCCCTGGTCATCGTCGCTCTCACCATGGTCTACTTCCGGCCTTTCGGGGGAAGCCTGCCCACCGTGGCCGAATAAACCCTCTCGCGCATCCCAGATCCAGGGTGGGGCACACCCCTCTCCAGTCGCAGATCACCGCCCCATGCTCGGTCTTCCAATTAGGCGGGGCAGTTCAACGCCGGGATCATTGGTCACAGTCTGGAAATCAGGCCGGGGCTCCTTCCATCGAGCCATTGTCGAAGTGGCTCTCCCGAGCCTTCAATAACGCCTCCAAAGAGACGGGACAAAAAGGACCAGTAAGGCATAAAACTCCAACCGTCCAAGAACCATCAGGAAGGACAAGAATATCTTGGTGATCCCGTAAAGATCGCCATAGTGATTGGTCGGTCCGACATCCCCCAATGCAGGACCAATGTTGAAGAGCGTGGCCACGACTGCCGAGACACAAGTGCGAAGATCGTGTTGAGGTTGGAGCAATGTGACCACCACGCTTCCCACCAAGACCGATATCCCAGCAACGCCAATGAGGAAAAGGGTATCGATTCGGAAGCGATCGGAAACCGAGTTCCCGTTCAGCCGAAGTTGCAATACTTGGTTGGGACGAAAGCCCGTCCGAAGTTGAAAATGAATGATTTTGAAAAACAAAATGAAGCGTCCGACCTTGAGTCCTCCGGAGGTCGAACCCGCACACCCTCCCACCACCATCAAAACCACTAAAAGCATGACAGAGAAGGCAGGCCACTGATCAAAGTCTGCCGTGGAAAAACCCGTCGTGGTCATGATGGCAACCACCTGAAACAAGGCGTCTCGAAAACTCCTCTGCCATCCACCATACTCTCCTCCCAGGGCCAGATTCGCTCCAATCATGAGGGTCACACACGCCAAGACGAGCAACAACACCCTACTCGCCTCGTCTTGCCGCCAGCGATCCCACTGAGCCCTAACAAGCCATGCGTAAAGCATGAAATTGATGGCCCCCAAAACCATGAAGACAATGATCCAAAGTTCGATTGCCAAACTATCGAAATGCCCGATGCTCGTGTTGTAGGTACTGAACCCACCAGTAGCCACCGTGGTAAAGGTGTGGCACACGGCATCGAAATTGCCCATCCCTAAAAGACGAAGACCAAGGAAACAGAGGAGCGACATCCCGAGGTAAATCCCCCAGAGTTGAAGCGAGATCCACTGGATTCTCGGACTCAGGCCTTCGGTTTCAAAGGTGGACGACTCGTGGCGAAACAGAGCCTTACTCCCCGCGCCGAACGAGGAGAGCAAGGCAACGAACAAGACCAGAATCCCCATTCCACCCAACCATTGGGTCAGGGCTCGCCACAACAACAAACTTCTCGGCAACGACTCGACATCAGCAATGACGGTGGCCCCCGTCGCCGTAAATCCTGAAACCGATTCGAAGAGGCTGTTGGCAAGCCCCATTCGGGGCTCGCACAGAAAATAGGGAAGCGACCCGAATACCGTGCAAAAAACCCAACCCAACCCGACCACGGATACGGATTCGCGCCGAAGGAGTTCATTTCCAGCACCACGCCCCAGAGCCAACAAGGTCAGCCCCGACACCAGGGCAAAGCCAATTGAGATGGCAAACGCCTCGATCGCGTCAATGCCTTCAGTTGACTCCGATTGCCAGATGGAAAAACCCAAACAAAAGAGCTGGGATACAGCCAAAAAGAGAAGGAGAAAGCCGATGAGCTTACTTAAGATTTTGACATTCATAGTGCCGTCACGAACACCAGCGCCTCGTGATCCCACTCGATCCCCCTGGCGTATACGGCGCAAGCGGTGCCTGACACAACCGACGTCCGCGAACCTAGACACCCCCGCATTGCAATTCAAGAAAAGAGACGCTCATTTCAAGAGGGCCTTCGCCCCACCCCTCCATCCGAAGAGTCCCGATCCATCACTCCCTTGAAGGTCTTAGAGACAAGGAGAAGTGAGACTTTCCATTCCGCCCGCGATGGAATACGGTTCTTCTACTATGATGACCAGCCCCCCCGTTTCGCGACGCAAGTTTATTAAACAGACCAGCTCCGCCCTCTTGGCAAGCAGCCTCTTGGATCAACCAGTTTCGTCTCAGAACACTCCTGACGACTCACCCCATCAAATGACCCTTGACCTCACCCCGCGCGCGATCGGTGTCAACACCAACCAGCTTCTTTCCCTCAATGCCTTGGCGACCAAACATGGTTTTACTTCGGTCGCGCCCCCCCTCGGCCAACTGGCTGAACTGAGTGATTCCCAACTGGGTGAGCTTCTGGCTCAGATGAAGGAGCAGGGCATCACTTGGGGAACGGCCGGTTGCCCGGTATCCGTCCTCAGTGCCCCATCTCAATACGAGAGCCAGTTGGCTCGTCTCCCTGCGCTCGCCAGGAGCCTGGCAAAGGCGGGAGGGACCCGAGTCAATACCTATATCTCACCCAGTAGTGCCTCCATGACTTACATGACCAATTTCCAACTCTGGTCCAAACGACTTCGGCAGATCGCCGCCATCCTCAAGGATCACGGCCAACGGCTCGGACTCGAGTATATCGGAACCCACACCCTGCTCATTCGACGGAAATACCCGTTCATCCATACCATGGCAGAAACAAAAGATCTCATCGACGACACCGGGGCAAGCAATATTGGATTCGTGCTGGATAGTTGGCACTGGTGGCAGGCCGGGGATCGCGCCGAAGATATCTTGACACTCAAGGGTGAGGAGATCATCGCCGTCGACTTGAACGACGCTCCCCGGGACAAGCCAAAACGAGAACAACTCGACAACCAGCGAGAGCTCCCCATGGCAACCGGGGTGATCGACACTCGATCCTTTCTCAGCGCCATCAACCAAACCGGCTTCGACGGCCCCGTCCGGGCAGAACCGTTCAATGCGCCTCTGAACCGTATGGATGATGAAGCCGCCTGCGCGATGACATCAGCGGCGCTGAAGAAAGCCTTCGCCTTGCTGGGTTGAAGACGGGGCTCCTTAAAGAGCCGTCTTCACCGTAAAGCTCGACCTGACCAAAGCACTCCATTCTCCATCGAGCCAGGCACGGGCCCGCAACTCGAGGTCTTGTTGGAATCGAATCGGTTCCCGATACTCACTCGCCCGTCGAGCAACCTCGCCCCCGAGTTGCCTCGGGTCGCTTCCATCGGTGGTGTAATAGATCTTCCCCGAGGGGGCCTCGAGCGACAGCAGGGAACCTGCCTTCACCTCCCCGGCGTCCCGACTCAAAACCGGCGGATCAATATCGGGAATCAGCCCTTGCCGGAATAACTGCCCGAGAACAACATCACTTCGTCTGGGAATATACTCATCGGCGATCCGCTGCATCTCCGGACGCCAGTGATCATCCCGATTCATTGATCCGGATCGTCCCGACGAATCCCCCCACCGCGCCGATTCACAGACCACTGCCGACTCGATCTGCTTCGCCCGCTCGAGAAATCGCTTTCGGACCGACCTGGCGGTCAACGCGCCGTTGTTGTAGAAGCGCTGGTAAGCCAAATCCCCCACGAGCATTCGGAATTCGGTATTCTCAAGACATTGCTGCCAAATCCACTGGGGATTACTGGTCCCGAAATCATCCCCGGCTGGAAACGGTCCGGTCCGGTCCTCGTTGACATCCAAGAGGGTATGCTCCGCATCCCACACGAAGAAACGGAATCCCTGATTGCCCTTCCGATTCCGAATTCCATACCAGTTGTTCGGAGCCCGATTCCCCATAAACTCGCTGATTGGGGCGTCAAGATTTCCGCCGTAAAAGATGACAAACATGTAATCGATCAAGTTTTCCGGATCAAGCAGCACCTCGCCTGAATCCTTCAGCGTCCCATCGGCGTTTCGTCCCAACAAGCCTTGATAAGCCTCATCCGAGGCGAGCCCCCCCTTGGCTTGCTCCCACAGCCGCCGCCACGCATCCAGGTCGCCGTCGGTCGCCATGATGGCCAAGCCTCCTCCGCGATCCCCTCGTTTGATCACATCGAAATTTGATTTTTTCCCCCCAAAGTAGGTTGCTCCGTAGGACGCCTCGGGACGCTCGCACGTATCGAAGAGTCCCCAATAGTGCCCGTTAATATACAAGTGGCAGTACTCTCCTCTGGCAGACGGTTGCCCCAGGGCCGCCTGAAGGTCTCGATTAAACTGGTCCCGCATGAAGACCGCCCGCGAATCCCCGCTCATGCTCCATGAGTAATTCTGGAAGGTTCGAAGGTCCAGATTATCAAAGGTTTGGGCCCCCGCTTCACCAAAGAGCGGGTAGGCCAACTTTGACGGGCCATACACGTCTCGAAAGAAAAGCCGGAGCGCGTGCTTCGGATTGCCGGGATTGCGACTGAACCCTCCCCGAATTCTAATCCCGCAATTGATTTGAAATCCCTCCGTCCCGTCAGTGAGAAAATACTCGATCGAACAGGGCCGTTCCCAAGCCCGGCCATCCTGTTGAGGGTTGGCATAGATTCCGGTGTCTGAGTCAAAGAGGTCATCCATCTCCATGACAATGGAAAACGACGGCAGGGACCGGAGCCCGGCAATCAACTCGTCCCGATATCGGGGATCATCGACCACCTTCGGGTCCATTCCATAATCCACCCGGTTCCCCCCCCAGTGATAAGGAAACCCAATCGGCGGCAACCCGTCGAGTGACTGTCGAGCCACATCCGCAGGAAAGATATAGGACTGCGTTTTCACTGGAGAGGGCCGATGCTGGGGCTTGAACGCCGCCGCCATCACCACCGTCGTTTGCTCGATCATCATGGGCCCACGATAGGGTTGGCCCCGTTCCGGTGTGGGTTGGGTCCCATCAGTGGTGAAGTAGATTCTGGCATCAGGCGTCCGACTGCTCATCCGCAATTCGAAGGGTTCACTGAAGAAACCTCGATCCTGGCTGAACTGAACACGGGTCACATCGGCCACCAGATTGACCGAATTGGGCCGACCAGGAGTTGCCTCCAAGAGGAAGTCTCGTTGCGATTCCAATGGCTGATCCATGGACCAATTCGAGACCAACCCGTAAGTCACATCCTTCCTCTGTTTGGGATACGGACCTCCAATCCGATCCACCAGGGTGGTTCCATCGCGTCCCACCAACATGAGGTTTTCCCCTTCCGCGGCCAACCCAAAGTTGGCATGCCACTCCAATTCAGAAAGGGGCTCCTTGCCCGACGCAAAGATCACAAGGTATTCACCCTGACCCATCACGATCTCCGGAAGGGGCCATTTCCGCAACGTCTCTGGGTCGTCGGTCAGGTAACATCCTTCCAGTTGCACGGGCTCCTCTCCGTGGTTGAAGAGTTCGATCCAATCGCAATAGTCCCCGTCTCGGTCCATCAAGAGGGAGTCGTTTACGGCAGAAAACTCCGTGATGACGACGGTCACCGGACCGTTGGGATCCGCCACCCGTTCCACCACTGTTTCCCCGGGCTCGGTCGACTCCGAACAGGCTGTCAAGAGAAGGGCGCCCCCAAGACCCAACCATGGCTTCCAATGAAACTGTGTCATGAAACCCTGAGGCAACGACATTGATCGATTCATGCTTGGACCGAATCCCATCAGCGGATCCTGGAATCTGACAAAACCTAGCGATTCGATTTCCGGATCAAATCCAACTCCTCACGGCTTGCCTTGCCGTCCCCATCCCGATCAAACTCCAGCCAGCGAGCCTGGCCCTCGGAAGCCCCCCTCCCATAACGGCCGCGACGACCTCTCTGTATTCCTCCGACCTGCATCGCGATAAAGCGATCAAACCCCTGAAATTCTCCCTTCTCGAAATCGCTCTTCAACGCACTCTTTTCCGATGAGTCCAAATGACCGCTCCCATCCGAATCATACTGCTTCCTCATTCGCTCTTGCTCGCCCATGAAGGCAGCGCTCTGTTCTCCTCGATCCAGCTCGCCATCCCCGTTCGTGTCGTAGCGCTCGATCCACTCAGGCGGCGGTCTGAACCCTCGTCGGCCCCTTCCGCGCCCCTGGTCCCGGGTCCGACGCTTGGCGGCCTGGCGCATGGCTTCCCTCTCCGCTGAGTCCAATCGACCGTTTCCATCAAGATCGTGCTCCGCCACCAATGCGGCCCGCACCTCTTGGAACGCCTTTCCCGGGGCGGCACCAAGCAAGGGACTGACCCAGGTCGCGAGCAACATCAGCCAAAGGGGCATCGGGATGAAGCCCACCCCTTCCCTATCGTTTTGTCTCATTACCATTTCCTCATCCCCTCATGATCGCGTCTCAACCGAACCGTTGTCTTTCACCTCGATGAAGGGGTTTTACTATAAGGACCCAAGTTTCCTGGCATTGAGACGAAAGGCAACCCATTTCTGTTGCCCAACGGTAACAGAAAACGGGTGCGTCCCTGCCGGATTGACGCTGTTGTAATTGGGTTGCCAGAGACACCTTCGTGCGCCATTGTAACCATCAGATCCAGAATCCATCAGGCGCTTGAAGTCACTATGCTCGAACTATTCCATCCAGCAATTCACCCCATTGATGGCGGGCGCTCGCGTCGCTCCTTTCTGCAAGCGGGAGCCCTTGCCCTCGGGGGGCTTACGCTGCCAGACTTGCTTAAGGCCAAGGAGGACGCCCAATCGACGGGCGGCTATCTGAAGGACAAATCGGTCGTCTTTGTCTTCATGCATGGAGGGCCTCCTCAAACGGAAACGTTTGACCCGAAAATGAACGCGCCCAGCGGGATTCGAAGTGCCATCGGCGAGATTCCAACCACGCTCCCCGGAATCACATTCGGATCGGCGCTCCCGAAGCTCGCCAAGCGGGCACATCAGATGGCCGTGGTGAGATCCTTCCAAACGGGCGATCAAATCCACGATATCAAACCCATTGTTGGAAAGGAATCGCTGCAGGCGAATCTGGGTTCGCTCTATGCCCGCGTCGCCGGCACCCATCGACCGGCAACCGGAGTGCCCACCAACGTTGCCCTGTTTCCCAGAGCGGTCGATTCCGAGGCCATGCCCTCCGTTCGGCTCTTCGGCGACTTTGATGCCTCAGGCACACTGGGGCAGGCCTATGCCCCGCTGGTGGCGGGATCGGATGGAGGTGTTCAAGCAGACATGCAGCTGGCCATCGCCCAGGAACGCCTTCACGACCGCCGCCAGCTATTGGGCCGCTTGAACCAGCTTCGACGCCAATTCGAGGATCCCCGTCGCACTCAGGGTCTTGACCCGTTCCAAGCGCAAGCCTTCGATACGATTCTCGGAGGAGCGGCGCAGGCCTTCGATCTCAACCAGGAATCCCCAAAGACCATCGCCCGCTATGACACCCGGGGTCTGGTTCCGCTGGGCAGCATCGATCATCGCTGGAACAACCACCCACGTTACCGAGACCACGTACAAACGCTGGGGCACTTGATGCTAATGGCACGCCGACTCTGCGAGGCCGGTGTTGGTTTCGTCACGGTGACCACCAATTTCGTCTGGGACATGCATGCCGATGCGAACAATGCCACGGTTGAAGAAGGGATGTACTACTGTGCCACCCCATTTGATCACGCTATCGCTGCCTTTCTCGATGACGTCAAGGAGCGGGGCTTGAGCGAAAAGATCCTTCTGGTGTGTTGCGGCGAAATGGGGCGTACACCGCGAATCAACAAGAACGGGGGGCGGGATCATTGGGGTGATCTTGCGCCACTGATGATTGCGGGAGGCGGACTCAAGATGGGTCAGGTGATCGGTCAATCCAATCGCGATGCCTCCGAGCCCTCGTCCACACCAATCACTCAACAAGATCTCATCGCCACCATCATGCACACCCTCCTCGACACGGGGGAAGTCCGCACCCAACCCGGGGTTCCCCGAGACGTGATCTCGGCAGTGACCGGGGGATCCCCCATTTC
>DEAY01000088.1:22547-27798 GCA_002348345.1 Verrucomicrobia bacterium UBA2970 | reverse complement strand
TCGATCAACGGTTCCCTTTAGCGGGGAAAGGAGCTGATGCGAGTCAACCTTTGATTGGCTTGATCTTCCGGATAGCGTCGCCTTAAATCGTCGTTGTGTCGGCGCATGTGATCGCGGTTGCCAACCAAAAAGGCGGTGTGGGGAAGACCACCACGACCGTCAACCTGGCGGCTTGTTTGGCCTCGGAGGGCTACCGTGTGCTTCTCATCGACGTCGATTCCCAAGCCAATGCGACCAGTGGTTTGGGGCAGGAGAAACGAGCCGGTGGCAGTGTTTACCGCCCTCTTCTGGGGGAGGGGGAGCTCAAGGAAAAAATCGTTTCAACGGAGTTCGAGCGGCTCGACCTCATTCCCTCGGAGGTGGATCTGTGTGGTGCCGAGGTGGAACTTGCCCAATCCGATCATCATCTCTTTCGGTTGAAGGAGGCCCTGGCTCCCCTTGCCGATTCCGAACGTTACGATGTGGTGCTTCTCGATTGCCCTCCGTCTTTGGCGATTGTCACGTTGAATGCGTTTGTGGCTGCCGACTGGCTGATCGTCCCCCTGCAATGTGAGTATTATGCCTTGGAGGGGATCGCCATGCTGACCCAAGTCGTCGAGCAACTGCGAGAGGCGGGGGCCAACACGGAAATCGAACTCTTGGGGGTCGTGATGACCATGTTTGATTCCCGCGCTCGACTCTCCCACCAGGTTGTCGGCGAGGTGCGGAACTATTTCCATGACAAGGTTTTCGAGACCATCATTCCGAGAACATCGCGCCTGGCCGAGGCGCCGAGTCACGGCAAACCGGTGCTGCATTATGATCCCTACAGTTCAGGCTGCGCTGCTTATGAAGTGCTTACCCAAGAGGTGGTCAATCGCCTCCGCCTTCTACCGAGATCCGTTGCGTCGGTTTCCTGAATCCTTGAAGAAGCCTTGGCTTCCGGGGATCCGTTGCTCGTCCCGTCCGGTTGATTCCGGCTTGCCCCAGGATCAGAGAAGACTCGAGGGATGATGCGCCCGGCACGAAGGATGAATCACCTGCAGACATCGTGTTCGGTGGCGCGTTGCGTCGGTCGCTGGCTGATCCTGTTAGCGAGCTGGGTGGGAACAGGTTGCTTGCCAGTCAGTGCGGTCTTGTTCATGGGAACCGACGATCCGGACCATAATACCGCTCCCCCTTCCGGTGACCCCAATGGTCGAGGGTGGAACTATTTGGGAGAGTGGGGCTCCTTTCTGGGCACGGTGATCGGCCCCCGGCACTTTGTGACCGTCCGTCACATCGGGGGACATGTGGGGGATCGGTTTCGGTTCAGAGGGAACGAGTATCCGGTGGTGGCCTACTACGACATCGGCAAGGTGGACCTTCGGGTGTGGGAAATCTGTGAGCCCTTTCAATTCCCTGAACCGCATGCGTCCCTCTATCGGCGTTTTGATGAAATCGGGAAAGAACTGGTGATCTTTGGTCGCGGGACGAGGCGTGGAGATCCCGTTTTCCTGGAGATGGAGGGCGGTTCGAAAGAGTTGAGAGGGTGGTTGCACGGAGACGCCGATCATCGAATTCGATGGGGCAAGAACGTGGTGACCTTAATCTTTGATTTCAAGGATGTGAATCCGGAGGCCGACGTTGAGTTGGGTGAGGTTCAGATCTTGGTCGTTGATTTTGACCGCGATGGGGGAACCGATGAGGCGCATCTTTCCCCGGGAGATTCAGGGGGGCCCCTCTTCATTCAAGATGGTCCGGAGTGGTTGCTGGCCGGGGTCAACTACAGCGTGGAAGGGCCCTTTAGTTTGACCGCTGACAAAAATGAGAAAGGCTTTAATGCGGCGGTTTTTGATGCCCGGGGATTCTACTATGTCTTTGAAGAGGAGGCCGGGTGGGAATTGGTGAAGGATCGCGGTGACAACCACGCAATTCCCAGCGCCTTTTACTCCACCCGTCTCTCGGCGTATGCCCGGCACCTTGATGCCGTTCTGGAAGGAAGGCTGGAGCCGACGCAAGGGGAACCCTGGGTGCTAGTGGCGCCCAGGGTGGATGGACCCTACCGTCCCGTCGAGATTCAGGACACCCTTGAGGAGTTCCACGAAATCCGGCTTGAGAAGAAAAAGGAGACTCGATTTTACCGCCTCCATGGCTGTTCGGCTTACAGGATTACTGAAATCGCCCTCGATGATGACCATGTCGTTCTGCGCTTTGAGCGGGAGGAGTAAGGGGCGTCATCGCTCTCCGGGGAAAGCGATTCGATCCTCTCCCATTCAGCGTTTTGCCCAGGCCTTGCCCGGTGGGGTTCGTTGACACCTCAATCGCAGATTGTTAGGTTGGCGCGCTTTAGAAAACGCGTCTATGGACTATAAGGACACCTTAAACCTGCCCAAAACAAGTTTTCCCATGAGGGCGGACCTGGTCAAACGGGAGCCGGCTCGACTTGAGAAGTGGCAGGCGATGGACATTTACGGGCAGATTCGCAAGGAACGGGAGGGATCGCCTCGGTTTGTGCTTCATGATGGCCCTCCTTTTGCCAACGGGGATGTGCACATCGGTACCGCCCTGAACAAGACGCTCAAGGACATGATCGTCAAGTACAAGTCCTTGGTCGGGTTTGACGCTCCCTACGTCCCGGGTTGGGACTGTCATGGGTTACCCATTGAATTCAAGGTGAGCCAGGAGATGCGGAAGGAGGGGAAGACCGATGCGTCCGCGGCGGACACCCGAACCCGATGCGAGGCGTATGCCCGGCGTTTTATTGATCTTCAGCGAGAGCAGTTCAAGCGGTTGGGTGTCTTTGGGGAATGGGACAATCCCTATTTGACCCTCAACAAGTCCTACGAGGCTGATGAACTACGGTTGTTTGCCGATGTCGTCGAGGCCGGATTGGTTTACCGGGGGAAAAAACCGGTTTACTGGAGCATCCCGTGTCGAACGGCACTGGCCGAGGCCGAGGTGGAATACCAGGATCACGTCAGTCAGAGTGTCTATGTCAAATTTCCAGTGGTTGGGATTCCCCACCTCTATGTGCTCATCTGGACGACCACTCCTTGGACCTTACCGGCGAATCTGGCGGTGGCGTTTAATCCCAAACTGAACTATGCGCAGATTCAGGTCGGCGAGGAGAGTTATCTGGTTTCCGTGGGGTTGCTCGATGAGCTCGTCGAGAAGTGTGAGTGGGGGGACCACCATATCATCCGGAGTCTGGATGCAGGGCAGCTTGAGCAGATTGAATTTCATCACCCCTTCTGCGAGCGGACGGGAAATCTGTATCCGGCCGATTTTGTCGAGGATTCGACGGGAACCGGTTTCGTTCATATCGCTCCGGGTCACGGATTGGAGGATTATGGCTTGGGGATGGCGCATGGACTGCCGGTTTTCTCGCCGGTCGATGATGAGGGAAGGTTGACAACGACGAGTGATCTTCCCTTAGAGGCCCAGATTGACGCCGATTTGGTGGGGCGGTCCGTCCTGGAAAAGAAGGGGATGAGCGAGGCCAATGCCGCCGTGATCGAGCGGTTGAAGGCGAACCAGCGACTGCTGCACCACGAACCCTATACGCACAGCTACCCCCATTGCTGGCGAAGCAAGACCCCGGTGGTGTTCCGGGCGATGGACCAATGGTTCATCGGGATGGATCACGAGGGGTTTCGTGACCGGGCTCTCAATGAAATCAATTCGGTCTCCTGGATTCCGGATTGGGGCAAGAACCGCATCGTTGGAGCGGTGGGTTCCCGGCCGGATTGGTGTATTTCACGGCAGCGGACCTGGGGGGTGCCGATCCCGGCGTTTTACGGAGCAAACGGGGAGGCGATTCTGGAGCCCGAAGTCATCCGGAACACCGCTGCCTTGGTTGAGGAAGAGGGGTCCAATATCTGGTTTGAACTCGATTGCGAGGCCCTTTGGCAGAAGGTGCGTCCTCAGAATTGGGCCGGGGTGGAGGCCTCTGGCAAGTCGACCGATACCCTGGATGTCTGGATCGATTCGGGTTCTTCTTCCCGATCGGTGACCATGAATCGGGAAACGTTGCGGGGGACGGTCGGTGGACCTCGCAAGGATTTTCAGGCCGATCTCTACCTGGAGGGAAGCGACCAACACCGGGGATGGTTCCAGTCTTCCCTCCTGCTTTCGCTGGCCGGGAATGGGGCCGCTCCCTATCACTCCGTCCTGACCCACGGGTTCATGGTCGATGCCGATCGAGAAAAGATCTCCAAGAGCAAACAGGGCCAGGGGGGCTATGTGAAGCCCCAGACTTGTGAAGCCTATATCAAGGATTACGGAGCCGATATTGTTCGACTTTGGGTCGCCTCGCAGGACTTTCGAAACGACATTGTCGTCAGCTCGGATCGAATCAAGAAAGTAGGGGAGACCTATCGAGGGATTCGCAACGCATTGCGATTTCAGTTGTCCAATCTCTTCGATTTTGACCCGGTGGCGGGTCTTGTCGAAAAGGACGATCTGACGCTCATTGATCGATGGATTCTCTCGCGCCTGGATGAGGTGACCCGGCAGGTGATCGAGGCTTATGAACAATACGAGTTCCACACGGTTTACCAGGTGCTCGGTCAGTTTGCGGTGGTCGACCTCTCTGCCGTATTTCACGATGTCGTGAAGGATCGGCTCTACACACTGTCCGCAAGCCATCCCAAACGACGTTCGACCCAGACCGCCTTGTTCCACCTCGTCAAGCAACTCAGCCAGTTGCTCTCCCCGATTCTCGCCTTTACCGCTGATGAGGTATGGGAATTCATTCCCGGACATGACCCGGCATGTTCCGTGCATCAATCGACGTTGACGCAACCGGATTTCCGGGCGAGCGGGGAGGAGAGAACTCGGTGGGATGTGATCTTTTCCCTGCGGGACCGGGTGTTGCTCAAATTGGAGGAGAAACGGAGGGAGAAAGTCATCGGAAAGGCGCTTGAGGCGGTTGTGGTGGTCCGTACTGGAGCGGTGGCGGAACTGGCCCTTGCAGACGTTCGGGATGATCTCCGTGAGATGTTGAACGTCTCGCACCTCCAGTTGGTTCGTGGCGATGGACCGGTGGATGTCGAGTTGAATGGTCATCGCCAATCGACGGCGTCCGAGGAGGGCGTTTTCGTGTTTGCTGCGAGTGAATTCGGGATGGCCAAATGCGGACGATGTTGGCACTGGGAGGGGGACCTCGGCGCCAGTTCAAATCACCCGGCACTCTGCGGGCGCTGCGCCGAGGCGGTCGATATCGACCTCAGTCCCCCGACCGCATAGGGTTTGGGTGGGGAGAGCCGGAGCCAGTTTGTGGCGCTCTTAT
>DEAY01000088.1:20138-22202 GCA_002348345.1 Verrucomicrobia bacterium UBA2970 | reverse complement strand
GCGCAGTGTCGACGGGGAGGTAGAGGGTGAAGGTGCTCCCTTCTCCCGCGGTGGATTCGACGGCGAGTCCGGCTTCCATTTCCTTGGCCATTTCATAGACCATCGACAGCCCGAGGCCGGTCCCGCGCTTGGTGGAGAATGATTTGCTCGTAAAGAACGGTTCAAAGATGCGGGGGAGGATCTCCTCGGAGATGCCGTAACCGGAGTCTCGAATGGCAATCGAGTTGAACCCGTTGCCCGGGCCGGGCTTGAGCGCGGTATCGGGGGGGAGGCTCGTGGTGAAGCCCGTCGAGACGCGAACCACGCCGTGCCCCTCCATGGCGTCCGAGGCGTTGGAGATGATGTTGATCAATGTCTGCTGCAATAAATCAACCACGATTCGCACGGGAATGAGGGAGTCGCTTTTCTCAAAACGGACGGTTAAGTCGGCGGGTAAGCGATCTCCCATGAGTTGAATGGTCGTCTCAGTCGCTTCATTCAAGTCAACGAGCCGTCGGTGTTTTTCACCTGAACGGGCGATCCCAAGCATGGCACGAATGACGCCCGCGCCCTGATCGACCACCAGTTGGATGCGTTGGAGCCGGGTTTTGACCTTGTCAGGTTTGTCGAGGTTGGACTCGATGATCTGAGTGGACCCCTTGATGATGGAGAGGATCCCGTTGAAATCATGGGCGATTCCGGCCGTGAGGGTTCCCAGCGCCCGCATCTTTTGGGTTTGCAGGAGTTCTTGATTGGCGGCTTCCAACTCGCGGGTTCGGAGCGCTACGATGCGCTCAACCTCCGCATAACTTCGAGTGAGGCGAAAATGGCGATTGATGGCCAGTCCCGCCAATAGCAGGATGACGCAGCACCCGGTCGCTAGAATGATGACCAGGCGCGGGTCTTGATGCCAGGGAATGATCCAGGTGAATTCGTAGTCGGCCGCGATTTCCTCTTCATTCCAATTGCGGTCCATCGCCCGGACCTCCAGTCGATGTTGGCCCGCACTCAGGTTCTCAAGGATGAGATCCCGTTTCTCCGAATAGGGGGTCCAGGGTCGTTCGTCGAGTCGGTATGAAAAGAGGAGTCGATCTTGTGGTGTGAAATCCCATTTGTCTCGTGCCTCAAAAACGGCATGCTTTGAATTGCTCCCGACGGGATCGGGGGAGCTGGCCAGAATACGAATGTTCGATCTCGGGGGGTCCAAATCAGCGTCGGCGTGGTATCGGTAGATGCCGCGAGCCGTCCCGGCCCAGATCCGGCCCATCTCGTCCTCGAGGATCGAGTAGACGGCATTGCCGGCGAGTCCGTCGGCGGTGGTCAGAGTGACCCAGGATTCAAAGTGAAAGCGATGAAGCCCTTGGTTGCTGGCCACCCACACACTTTCATCCGCGGCCAGCATCATTGAATGGATTCGATCCTGCGCATTGAACTCTGTTTTCCATCGCCGGCCATCATACTCATAGATCTTTGACCCGATGCTTGCCCACACTCGACCGTTGTCCATCTCAATCAGTCCGGAGGCCTGCTCGGAGGGGACGCCGTACTCGGACCCAAAGGGTTCGATTTCGTTCGATTCGATCCGGCCGATGCCCTCTTGATCGCCGAACCAGATTTCTTGAGTGGGCAATTCCTCAATGAACTCCAGCTCGCTTTGCCGGGGCCAGGCTCCCGTAAAGGCGGGGTAGGGCCGGATCTGGTCCCCTTCCAAAAGTCCCAGCTCGCGCTGCTCGGGGGTGGAGGGGTCGGGTTGCCAGAGCACGATGGGGATCTCCTCCCGGCTCGATCCAACGACCTGGAGTCGTTGGCCCGGACTGGGGGGGATCAACTCATCCAGATCCTGATCGGTGGTGTTGAATCGAAAATACCGGTCAGCGTGGCTGATCAAGATTTCGGTGTCGCTGAGACGAAGAATCTGATCGCTGGGACGGAACAGGAGACTCGATTCCTCCGGCCAAGTGAAGCGTTGCCATCGATTCTCGTGGAAGAGCAGGAGGCCCACGGAACTGATGAACCAGAGTCGGGATTGAGCATCACGAAAGGCTCCATGAATGGGCGATTGGATGTCGGCAAGAGCGGCGGGTC
>DEAY01000088.1:940-19820 GCA_002348345.1 Verrucomicrobia bacterium UBA2970 | reverse complement strand
CGGCAAGAGCGGCGGGTCGCCGCCAACACGATCGGGCATGCCGGTAGAGCCCTTCGGAGCTGGCCACAAAAAAAACGTCCGGAGATTCGATCGCCGCATCCAGAAGCAAACCGGCAGAGACCTCATCGCGACCGACGGCTTGAATCCCCGATTCCTCGATTCGGAATAGATTATTGTAGGAAAGCCCCCAATAACGATCAGGCGATTGCTTCCAAGCCAACCTCAGCTTCGCCGCGCCCAGATCATTGATTTGCCAGCTTCTGTCTTTGAAGGTGACCACGAATCGGCTTTTTTCCTCCCCGATGGCAACCATAGAAAAGCTTCCGTCACCATTTTCGGTGGGACGGTGAAAATCCCGAATCCGGGCACGGGCGGGTGGTGTTGATACCTGCCAGGGGGTGTCTTTCGTCAACAGCCGGGGAGCGGTCTCGGCCAGTGCGATTCCCCGCTCTGCCGTCAGGATCATCGTTTGATTACTCGTTTCGATGAGTTCGCGGAATGCTCCGATTTGAAGTTCGCTCGCTTCCTTGAGAAGGGTGACCTGGCGATTCCTGGAGTCGAATCGAATGAGTTGGTCTGAGAGGAGGATGAGCACGTTGTTCACGCGCAGAGGAATCAGGGAGACGGGACGGGTGACCCGTTGAATGTTCCTCCGATAGTCCGCCCGGATCTGGGAAAGTGGATAACGCAGCCACGTGCCGCCCGAGAATTGGAGAATGGCGTCTTTGTCGACGGCCCATAACTGAGTCGATCGTCCCTCAAAGATCCGGGTGAGTGTGGTTCCCGGGAAAGGAAGGGATTCGAATTCGTAACCGTCGAACCGGGTGACCGTGGGGGATTCGTCGTGGTTGAGCCAAATGTTGCCCCGGGGGCCGACCGTCACGGAGGTCACCGTTGAGTCAGGGAGGCCGTCTGCCGAGGTGAAGTCGCGCCAATGGAAGGTGCCCTGGGGATGACAGAGCACGCTCCCCAAGAGGAGTCCGGCGGTGATCCCCAGTCTCGCCCCTTGAGATGCCCGATGGATCATGGCCGAGCTGGCGACTGCATTGACGTGTTGCGACGATTCCCTAGGGCCTGGTCAAGAGGGTTTCCTCGTGGAAACTGACCCGGCATACGGTGGTTCGTTCATTGGTGGTGTAGAAGACATGGATTCGGCCGTTCTTCGTTTGGATGGCAGTTGGATAGGCGAAGGAGCCTGGCCCCCGACGAAGGTCCATTTGATGGGGGAAGGTCCCGGCCTGGTCGGTCGAAAGCGCCGCGGTAAGGGGGCTCCGGTTGTCCATGCTCCGATTGTAGACAAAGAGGAGATGGCCGCTTTGAAGTTTGATCAGCTCGACGGCGGCGTTTGGGTTTGGGAATTCGGTTTCTTCGCCTTGGCTCCAAGTCAGCCCTCCGTCTTTCGATTCGGTTCGGATGACGTATCCGTCGTCCCCGGGTTCGTAATCCCCGCCCCGGCGACAAAATGCCAGGAGATGACCGGGATCAAGCTCGACGAGGGCTGGTTGGAGGTTTCCTAGGCGAGAATAGACCTTGTTAGTGGGCTCCCAGGAGCGGTTCTCCGGAGAGAAAATCAGAAAGAGGGATGAGGTGTCGGCCCCCGTCTTCTCGGTGTCATTTCCTGTTTCGTGGTAGATCGGGAGGATCGTCCGACCGGCACGGGTTCGAATCGGACGTCCCCGAACCATCGTTCCCTCCTCCGTGGTGACGAGAAAGGCGTCGGACCAAGATTCACCCCGATCGTCGGAGACTTTGGCCATGATTCGGGAAGTCGACCAGGTGGCCCCAAAGCGAACGACAAACCAGAGCCAGACCCGACCCTCAGGCGATTGCCAGATCACTGGGTTTCCCATTGACTGATAGGGGTTCCGAGCGATGGCTTTGGGAAAGGACCAGTGCCGGGTTCCCGAGGCGAGACGCGAGAGATAGACCGCGGTATGCTGGCTGTACTCCCCGTCACCCCCGTAGTAGGCAAGGAGGAGATCCCCGTTATCCAGTTCAGTGGCGGTGGAGGGGTGTTTGTAGCGCCCGGTCTCGATTTCGGTGCCGAGGATTCGTTCGTATTCGAGGCCCGTTGCCGGTTCGCTCCGAGTCGGTGTGATGAAGCCTCCGATTGTGATTCCGAGGGCTGTGACCAGGAGAGTCGTGCTGAATCGACTGCCCCGAAAGGTAAGTGTTCTAAGGCTCATTGCTGGCCCGGCAGCATGAATTAAATCTGAGTAAAGTCGAGCCTCCAGGTGATTCGTTGAAGCTCGGAGAGGGAGATGGTTCCGTCGGCAACCCGCTGGAAGGCGATCTGCCGAAGAGGTTTCCAACCCTGCTCGCTGGCCGTGGCTCGAAGTTGGATGAGGGACTGGCGATTGGAGATCGCCTCCGCGATCGGCTCGGTGATGGCGGCAAATTCGTAGATTGCGATCCGCCCTCTCACGCCAGATTCCTGACACTCAAGACACCCTGCCCCGAGTTGCGGATGGATGCCCTCGCTCTCTTGCTTGAGGCACGCCTTCATCTCATCGCGAAGCTCGGGGGTTGCGTGGTCATCTTGGACGCGGCAGGCCTTGCAGTTTTTCCGGGCCAGGCGCTGGGCGATGGAGCAGTTTAATGAAGCGGCGAGGACGGTCGCATCGACGCCCATGTTGAGCAGCCTAGGGATGGTGGCCAGGCTGTCATTGGAATGAAGCGTTGAGAGGACAAGGTGTCCCGTCTGCGCGGCCCGCACGGCAATTTCAGCCGTCTCCCGGTCCCGGATTTCCCCCACCAGAACCACATCGGGATCGTGCCTTAGAATCGAGCGAAGTCCTTTCGCAAAACTCAGGCCGATGTCTTCCCGGGTTTGCATCTGGGCGATGCCCTCGATTTGGTATTCGATCGGGTCCTCGATCGTAATGACCTTGCGCCGCTCGTCGTGGGCGCGGGTCAAGGCGGCGTAGAGCGTGGTTGTCTTGCCGCTTCCCGTGGGGCCACTGATCAGGACCATGCCTTGGGCCAGTCGGGTCAGACGGTGAAAGAGCGATTCCTGCTCGGGGAGCATCCCGAGTTCTTCGGCGGCAAGAAAGAGGCTCTGGCGCCCCAGGATTCTGAGACAGAGTGCCTCGCCGTGCTTGGTCGGGAGCACGGAGATGCGGAGATCGTAATTCTCTCCGTTGGACTTCATGGAGATCCGGCCATCTTGGGGAAAGCGTCGATCGCTGATGTCCAACTCTGCCATGACTTTGAGACGTGAAACGATGGCGGTATAGAGCGGCTTCAGTTCCCGGGGAACCGGGATGGTTTGAAGCAGTCCATCGATTCGGTATCGGAGCTTGATGGTGCGGGCATAGGGTTCGAAATGGATGTCTGTGGTGCGAAGTCTCAGGGCTTCCTCCAGGATCTGGTCGACCAGTTCCGAAATCGTGCCGTCCATCGATTTTCCGGTCGTCTCATCCGAAAGGTCGAACACCAGTTCTTGTTGATCGTGAAGTTCTTGTTTGGTGTCGCGGAGTTTGTGGACGGTTTCTGCACCTAACCCGAATTCGGCCTTGATGATCGCTTCGATTTGACTGGGGGTGGTCAGGACATAGCGGATCTTTCGCTTCAGAAGGAGTCGCAGATTGGCGAGTTCAAGACTGCTGGGCAGGTCCCCATAGGCGACTGTGAGACTCTCATCGCTCAGCTCAATGGGAATGAACCGGTAATGAAGAATCAGCTTGAGGGGGACCTGTTTCAACAGTTTCTTCGGAACGACGAGGTGCGTGAGAGGGTCAAACTCAAGTGCATGAACCGCGGCGAGAGCCTCAAGGGTCTCTTGTTCCGTCGCCAGACCGAGATCGAGAATGATTCGATGAGCGGGATGATCCTGTTTGCTCTGATAGGTTCTGACGAGTTGCAGTTGGTCGTCCGTCAAAACGCCTCGTTCCCGGAGAACATCGCCAAGCTCGCGAGCAGGTTTTAGCGCCATGCCGATTTGATCATTGAGAGATTTCGAGTGTTTGCGCCTGGCGGAACCCGATTTGAGTCTGGGTCAACTGAGGGGGGCCAATCTCAATCTCATCCCGGTTCAGGCTCATCAGAATCAAGCCATCGACGATTTCCTCCCCGACCCGAATCGATCGAAATGCACCGTCCACCAAAAGAAAGGCTTTGTGATCGTCGGAGGAGGTTTTGTAGAACCCCTGGTAGGTGATTTGATATTTCTTTGTCGGTTTCTTAACCGGTTTGGGTGTCTCTTTTTTCGGCGGAGGGGCGAAGTAGCGGGTAAAGAAAGGGGACTGAGTTGCGGGAGCCAGGGCGAGGGGGGGAGGGGTCCGAAAGAGAGCCTGAATTCGAAGATCGAACTGGGGGTCCGCCGTGGGACGATTTCGAGTCGACAGCTTTGGGACCGGCGGGATCTCCCCTCCGAGGTGGAAGAGGGCATCGGCGAGAGTCCCAATGAGGAGGCCGAGGGTCACCAGGGTAACGACCGTATTCTGACTTGCGCTGGACGACATGGGGCCTGGAATTAGCCGGTGGGTTGACCGGAGGGAGGATGGGGAGGGAGAATAAAGCCAACCACCGTGAGCCAAACGTTCACTTGATTCGGCTCTTCGGGCGAGCTCTTTTGAGCGAGAATCTGGTCGACAAAGAGGGAGGGTTTTCCAGGGGGATAATCCGTCTGATCGAGCTCAAGCATCTCCGAGGGGGTGCTGGGCAAGAAAGTCATCAAGCGAGAGAGGGCATCGGCTTGACATCGAAATGAAGTTTCCATTCGTACGGGCGCCAGGCGGGCCATTGTTTGGCTGTGTGGGGGGGGCTGTTGACGAGTGGACTTCAGGGAATCAATCGACTCGACTTGGGCGGCGATCATAGAATGGAGGAGGTGCTTCGTGAGCGCGAGTTCAGCCCAAATGAGTTGGGGGGTCGTTTTTTCGCTATCATGTTGGGGAAAGCTCTGGAGAACGCCAGGAGGAAGTTGAACGTTTTGGGTTTTGGCCTTGGTTTCCAGTGTCTCGATGACGGATTGTCGCTCGTTCTGGTAGTCAATGAGCTGGAACGGTTGCCGGGTTTTTTCCTGATAGGTTGTGGCGATGGCGATTCGGGAGAGCAATTGTTGATTGGCATTGGTGGGATGGGCAAGCCTGGATTGAAGATGCTGGAGCCCACGAGAGATATGGTCGAGGTCAAGGCGATCTTGGGTGAGGCTTTCCTGATTGACTTGTTCAAGAAGGGTCCAGGCTCGGAGAAGGGGTTGATCAAGGGCTTGAGTCCGCAGGCTCAGCGGACGATAGATGAGGAGGTAGTAGATGACAATGATCCCGGTGAGGATCATGCATCCTTGATTGGATTGGGCCCATCGGAAAAAGCTTCGCATCGGACGATTCAGTTCGAGGGTGGATCCTCTTCGTCAATTCGTTGGCTCCTCGATCGAAAACTTGAAGGATCATCCTCTCCCGGCGCCACAGCGTTACCTTTCAGGGGTTCCATGGGGTTCAAGCTGAGTCGACGGGCGAAATAGTTTCGATGACTTTGGAGCGATAGGGCGACATGTTGGCCGGGAAGCACCACATTGGTGAGGGCCAAGGGGCGGCGGAGATCCTCCGGCAGGGTGTCGACGTTGGCATAAAGCTGGGATGTCTTGAGTCGGTTCACGAGGGAGACCAGTTGATCTCTCATGACTTCCCCATCACTCGCGAAACTGAGTTCGGCGACAAACCCCTCATGGTCGCGGAGTGGATTTCGGACGACGTCAGGCGGGCTCTCGAGGACACTGTTTGTTTCGGAAAGGGGAATCTCTTTATGGACGTAGGAGTCTGTGTCGGCGAGAAGCACGAGCCAGTAATCCGATATTTCGTCCGGTTTTTGGAGAGCGCGAAGGGTCTCGATGAGTTCCTGGGTCTCCTGCTGAAATCGCAGGATGGGACGAACCTGTTCGTATTGGTCGGCAAATCCCATCAGGGTCCGCTCGGTCTGTTCCATTCGGTGGATGGCGGCCTGTGCATCTTCGATGAGGCGGTTCTTGAAACGGAAGAGGAGGAGTTTTTGCCAGGATCCAACAATAAGAATGAGGGCGCAGGCCAAGGTGAGAGCTGTCGTCCACCCCCGAAGGCGACTCCATACGAGGCGCTGCTCTCGTCGAGTTCGATGAGGTGAGGGGAGCAGGGAAATCTTGATGGGTTGGTTCCCCAGTGCGGCTTGGGCGACGCCCTGGGCGAGGCTGAACTCGCGGGGAGTTTGGGAGTCGGAACCGGTGGGGCGGGCAAAGCGGGGACAAATCCCCAACTGCGATTCGAATTGGCTTTCAATCGGAGCGAGCAAGGTTGCATCTCCGGCCAGGATGAGGGTGGATTGTTGGGGGAAATCGTTCGATTGCGGTGCGATGTCGTGAAGGGTCTTGGGAGCGGACACGAGGCGACGGAACCATTGATCAAGCGAGGACTGGGAGGGCTGGTTTTGAGCCCAATTCAAGGCAGATGAGAAGCTGGTTGCGTAGACTGGCATTCCCTTTTCGATCCTCATCAGAGAACTATGTTGGCGTCCGACATCAATCACAAAAGCCACATCGGTAAGGGTTCGTGCGGGTTCGAAAAAGCCCAGGAACCCTTGGACAGCACTGGTGACATCGTCGATGTCCTCCAGCAGCAATCCCAGGCGGGAGAGGGCATCGTCGATCACATGGGGTTGGCAGTAGGTGAGCCAGTAAGCTTGAGGACTTGTGCCTGGAAGCGCTTGATGGTCGACGACCGGAAGATTGCCCTCGACCTCGGCGAATTGGGTCGACTCTTTCGAGACGAATGATTCGATCGATTCGTCTTTGAGTGAAATCCGTTGGGACACCGTCTCCGATTGGGGGACAATCAGGATGACCCGAAGGGGAGCGTATTCGTCGCGAAGCTGCGACAGGGTCTCCGGGACGAGTTGGTCCATGGGGCCCAGTGTCCCCGGAATCGAGACCCGGTGGCGGATTTGGATCTCCCCCATGATCCGTTCGGCCACCATGATCAATGTGGCGCTCTCTCCCGGGTCAATCACCAAGACCCGTTCGACGACCCAGAACGATCCTCGGGTAATCTGGGAGAGTCTGTCCCATTCCGTGATCACGGTCGAAGCGAAAGCGCGGGAGCGGGAGGCACTGTTTCTTGGTATTCAATAAACTCTCCCGTTTCAGAAAGGAGGCTGGCGGTCACAAAAATGAGAAGATAGCGAGGCTTGTCCAGTTCGGTTCGGCGACGAAATGCGGAACCGATGAAGGGGATCTTACCGAGCACCGGAACGGATTCGACATAGGTTGCTTGCTCTCGCTCAAGCACGCCACCCATGACCACGGTTTGGCCGGACCGGACGATCACGCGGGTGTTGAGCGATTGGGTCCGAGATTCCGGAAGGCGAATTTCAAAGGTGTTTCCAGTTGAATCGGCCACCGTTGCGAAGGGGACGAGTTGGACATCCTGGTTGACCTCCGGGAAGAGCGCAAGGTAGATGGTTTGTCCATCCCCGCCGATACTTGCCATGACTTCGAGGGAGACTCCGGACGTGATTTCCTTTGGCGTTCCGCTGGGAACCAGCGTGGAGGCAATATTCCGTTCATTGATCGTTTGAGTGACCGAATACTCCTCGTAGTAGTTCTGGATCTTCCCGTCCGAGATCTTGGCGGGCAGGTTGTTCACCACGGTGATGCGGGGGGCGCTCAGCGTTTGGGTTTCGCCCTCTTGCTCGAGCGCCGTCAAGGTGACGCTGAGGTTGTCGCGGTCGAGGATGTTGGTGAAGGTTTCCTGTAATCCCCGGCCGACGTTGTCGGGGCCGAATCCGATGAAATCGCTGGGGGCTCGAGCGGCGGCCGCCTCCGGTCTGCCGGTTTCCCAAAGAGCACCCAGTTGGAGGAAGGCGGCCTCCGAAACGGTGACGAACCGGGCTTCAATGAGGACTTGCTGAAGATGACGGTCGTATTCCTCGATGATTCGTTCCAAGACCTCCAATTCCTCCCGGGTTCCGGTGGCAAGAATGATATTTCGTTCGTAATCGATCTCGTATTGGGAGCCATTGAAGAATTTCTGGATTGCTTTCTCGATCGAAGGGGTGCTGGAGGCTCCATCGCGAACGAAGGTCTTGGCCTTCTGGGTGGTGACGGTGGTGACGGTTCCGTCTTTGGCTTTGGTCTCGGTTTTGGAAACTTCGTCCGCCCCGAAGACGGCTGGGAGGATGAAGCCCTTCCGGAGGCGGTAGATCCGGGTTTCTTCGATTGTTTTTTGTTTGTCTTTTCCGTCGACGATCCAGATCAGGTCGTCACCCACTTGGAATTGAAGTTCAAAATTACGGGACACGTAGTTCAAAAACTCACCCAGCCGAACTTCCTCAAAATTAAGGCTCAGCTTCTGCTGAAAGGCCTCCAGGGATCGATCCGCGACGAAATTAATCGATTCCTCGTCGCCGATTTGAAAAATAATGGACTCCAGGGAGACGTCATCGAGTTTAACCGTGATTTGCTTGTCCAATTCCTTGGCCATTCGTCCGACCTGACTCTTGAAATCAAACATCGGGGCCTGGCGGATGATCTTTTGATTGTAGGTGGAAGGGACATAAGGGCTGGCCTCGATGTCCTGGACGGCGTCCCTGAGATCCTTCCGGGGGGGCAACCCGCGGTCAGCGTGCTCCGTGACCAATTCCTTGACCGAAGGACTGAAGACCGAATTCTGAGAATCAATTTTCCGAATGGTGTCCTCAATCGCTCGGGCGCGGAGCGTCTCTCGTTGCTTGTCGACCCATTCGGCGACCCGCATCACGGTCGGATCGGTCGGGTCGGATTGCTTGAGTTGGGCGACCTTTTCGCTAGCCTCCTCCCATCGGTCCTGTTTTGCCAGGACGAAGATTTCCGAGATTTCCTCATCGTAGTCCTTGCTGTAGCGCGGGGCAGGAGACATCGATTGGTCCTCCTTAGCGACCTTTGGGGAGGGTTTTGCCTTGGTGGGGGCGGAGGGGCTCTTGCAACCGAAAAGCATCAAGGCACCGAGTAACATTGAGAGATTTCGGAGGCGCTGTTGCGGGAGCGACCCGCTGACATGGTCGGCAAAGGGCAGGGTTGAGTCAGGGAGGCGTTTGACAGGCCAAATAGTCATGTGTCGATGTAAATCAACCAATTCTGGACGTCGCCTCACTGGCTTCTCTTACGGACGATCCCATTTGCTGCATCGTCGATGACGCTCGCTAGCGCGACTTTTCCTTCGTTCCGGACAAAATGGGCACCGCAGCAAATCGCTTGGCACCAACTAGAACTATACATCAGTTCCAGGAATATGCTGAAAAAATCTTCCGCATTCACAGGGGCAGGGGGCGGGGGCACCAGTCCAAAGGGACGTCCAAAGAGATCGGTGAACTCGTGGATGCGAATGCGAGTTTGGCAGGAGGAGGCGGAGGGTCGAAGCGGTGTCGCATTTCCGGGGGGAACCCCAGGCCTGATTGCGCCAATCCAGCCCTTTGGATCGGCGAAAGGCATCCATGCCCCCAACTCAGGAGTTCAGCGCTTGTTCAGAAAGAGGCGGGCGATTCGATGACCGGCATCAAAACGCCAAAACCCATTTCGAATGATGCCGTTCGTCCGGCGCGTGGCCCCTTGGGTCAGGCATCAGCGGGTTCGGGGGAGGGGGCGACCGGAATGCGACGACGGGAATCAATCCACTTTTTGATCGCGACCGCAAGGATCCCGATCATGACGAAAAGAGTCGCCGCGGGCACGAGAAGCGCTAGCACCGACAGGGTTGCGGCGCCTCCCAGTTCCACGGTCGAGAGCAACGGATTCCCGAGGCCACCAGTCGCCATGGTTGATCCGCCCCGCAAGATGGCGGTGGCGGTGTGAAAGAGGCCGGCGGAACCGCCCCCGGCAATGACAGCGAAGGTCCATTTCACCAACGGACTGGCTTCATGCACCATTGAGGCGGAGAGGACGGAGCCCGCAACGACCGCCGCCGGCGCGGCGATGGTGTCGAGAGCGTTATCAACCCAGGGAACATAATAGCCGAGAATTTCACAGCCCACCGCGGCGCTGAAGGCCACGACCGCGGGATAACTGGCCAACCATTGAAATCCCTCGGAGACTTCAAGGTGGCCAGTGTAGGCGGCAAGGCTCACGATCAGCGGGGGGACAAAGACCCGAAAGCCACAGGCGGCACTGAGGCCCAATCCGATCATCATGCCAAAGAGTGTTTCTGCGGTCATCTCCATATGCTCATCCTCTCTCTGTTTGCTGGGTAAATGAATTACCCGAGCGGGTTGCAAAACGTTTCAACTGTTTCGTGATTTCAACAGGGTCATCCTAACGGTTTTTCAGAATCTTGCTCGTATAAAAATGCGAGGGCTTTGGAATCGCTCCCGTTTTTTGCCCCGGGCAGAGTCGATCACGGGAAGCTCCGCCGGTAGCTGGCAAAGATTCCATGGGCTCGATAGTCATTGGCTCCGCCCGCCGTGGGTTCGTCGTAGCGAAAGAAACCGTATTGGAGCCTTAGCTGACTCTGGGGGGAGAGCTTCTTGGTGATGCCCGTGACGATCCCGTGCCGGTCGTAATCGATCCCGATCGGGAGGTTGAGGCCCGTGTCTGCCTGACCAAAATCGGCCATGGAGAAGGAATAGGTCGAATCCCACGAGAGGGTTTTGCTGGCCAGGTAGGTTGCCGTTCCGAGAAAGGTGTAGACCTGACCGGCGTAGGGCACCAGAAGCGTGCCATCGGTCACACCGCTGGTGGTTCTCAAATCACTCAGGGTCGCCGTTCCAGAGAGGTAGAGGCGTTGTTTCGGCTGATAGGTTGTCGAAACGGTGTAAAGGTGGGCATCATAGTTCCCGCTCAACAGATTCGAGGCTGGAAAAACGGTTCCAAAGACGTCGACCGAGTCCGTGGCTGTCGTGAAATCCGTCGCGGTGAGCCGATAGCTCAGGGCGGTGCGGACCCGACTCCAGGGTTTGAGCGTCAGCTTGATTTGGAGATCGTCGGTTTCGGTTGCCCTCGAGCGGACGAACGCTGAGAATCCGTTGCCTGGTGGTGCGAAGGTTCCCAGGTCGGTGTCCCGTCGGTGGTCATATTCGTTTTGACGCAATCGACGTCGAACCGACGTGTCCAGGGAGGCCCAGGTCCAGGGAGAATAGGTCAAGCCTGTCCGGTACTCCTTGTGATCCATGTGGGCATCGGTGTCCCGCATGAAATCGGTTGCGTCAGGAAATCCGTCGTCAATGAACTGGTTTTCGCGCTGACCAATCTCTCGTTGTTGAAACTTGGTGTCCAGATAGAGGACGGTGTTTCGGATCTTGGTATAGCGAAGTCCAAAGTTTTCCTCGGTGGTGATTTGGTCCAGGTTGGCCCCGAGTCCGGTGGGTGAGCCAAAGACAAAAACGTCTCCGACGCCTGCTTGGCTGGTCCAGTCATTCTGGATTCCTCCAAAAAAGCTAAGGCCGCTGACGGGGGTTAAAAGCGTGTTCACATTGAGGACATGAGAGTCACGATCCAGAATGATGCTGCGGCTCGAATCGCCTTGAAAGGGAGCCGTCGCAAGATTACTGGGGAGGAAGGTCTCGAGATTGAATCCCGCATCGGCACTGAGATCACTGTAAAGGTAGCCGGCAGAAACGAGGCACCAGGGCTTGAGTTTTTTTTCAACACGAATGACGTTCGCGCCTTGGAAGTGATCGTAGTCTTCCTCGATCCGGCTTGCCGTGTCCGCCACCCTCGCGCCGAGGGGAGTGAAATCTGCGACCACTCGCGAGGTGTCGAACTCGGTGAATTCTCCGCGGAAGGATTCCTCGAGTGTCCATCCCTTCCACGTATGATTGACATCCAGTTTGACGATGTGGGTTTCCTCATCAATCTGTTTCGCACTCGCGAAGATTCCCTTCCCCGCCGCCAGCGGGTCTGCCGGAAAGACCGGGCCCCAATGGAGCATCGACTTGTTCCCCTCGCGGTAGCGATGTTCGTAACCAAGCACGATGGTCGGCCACTTGGGCAGCGTGAGTCCGAGGTCGATCCAGGTCCTCCCGTTGTCGAGATAAAGATCGCGTCCCAGGGACGGGGTTGATTGGCCGAAGGGTGCATAATAGCCCCCGTTATCCCGATAAAAGCGGCGGAATTGGTCGTATCCCAGATGAAGGAATCCCAAATTGGGTTGCTCGAGAGTGAGTTGGATTTCGTGATCTTCGGTTCCGAAAATCGAGCGGCCTTGCACCTCGACGCGTGTGCCGTCGTCCATACGGTCAGCGAGTGAAAAGGAGCCGATGCCACCGGTTAATCCGTCGTTCTGCCAGTTTTGCTCGCGAAAGACGCCCTCGTTTCCTGATACCGAAACAGTGCTGATGGCGGGTTCAACATGATAAGTGAGTGAGGAGGGTTCGTCTGTTGACCAAACCACGCCTTGGTCGATCCACGCGCGAAGGGTCGCCACTTGCTCGCGGGTCAGGCGTTCTGCTTTGCCCACGGGTGGCATCTCCATGTCTTCCTCAAGGTAGGCAACATAATGAATCAGGGGGCTGTTTTCACTGTCACCGGGGAGGATGTCGGCCCCGTAGTCTCCCCCCTCCAGAGCGGTTTCTCGGTGCCTAAGGTTGAAGCTTCCTTTGGGGCGCTCGTCCCCGTGGCATTGGAAACAGTGCCCTTCAAAGATAGGGAGTACGTCGGCGCGGAAATCGATCGTTCGTTGAGCGGGGGAGGGAAGCGCCGAGAGGTCGATGTTTTGAGCAAGAGCGGGTTGGATTCCGACAGCGAAAAGGAGGCTCGGGAGAGAGAGGGAGTAAGCGAATCGGGTGGGCATTGATCGTTTTCCTTTTCTCGCTTTGGGGACGATTCAATAGAGCAGCCGGGGATTGACCATGGATCCATGGACGGCGGTGTGGCAGCCCGCCGTCCAACAGGTTCCCATGGCGAGGAACGTGCTGTGATCCACTTTACCGACGAGCACCTGGTTGGGATCAAACTGCATTTGAGAGTGGCATCGCAGGCACAAGTGAGCGTCACGCTGGGTCAACATTTTCTCATGAATCGACCCGTGAGGCTGATGGCAGGTCGTGCAACCGTCCTGCATGCCCTCGTGGACAAAAACAAAAGGGCGGGTCTGCTCTCGGTGGCATTGAGCGCATTGTTGATCCTGGCGCGCCAGTCCGAGCCCCCCGGATTGCTTGAAAATCTCACGGCCATGGGGATCATGACAGTCGACACAGTTCATTTGTCCCTCCAGAACGGGATGATGCTGGGGAAGACGAAACTCGGCGTGTTTCTCTTGGTGGCAGTTCAAGCAGGGTTGAGGATCGCGGCCGGGATTGTGAATAAACACTCCCTTGCCTCCTCCGGCGACGATGTGCTTGCTTCCCGGTCCGTGGCATGACTCGCAGCCACTCACTTCGTGGAATTGGGAGGTTTCCTTGAAAAACCTGGAGTGGACACTCCCTGCGAAATGACGGGTGTGCTCCCCATGGCAATCGGCGCATTTCTGATTGCCGACGAAGTGCGCCCCCTCGACTTGGGGAGGAACCACAACGGCGTCGGGGACGGTTGTGCAGGATGAACCGAGCATGAGAAGCACGGCGATGGTTGCCATCGAGAGACAGGAAAATGGAAGCCACTGCTTGAATGGTTCGATCGATGGAACGGGGATCGATTTGAGTAGATGCTTCATTCCAGATGGGGAATTCTTTCCTCCGCAGCGGTTGGTCTCAAGTTCCTTTGGGGCAGGGACTTAGATGAGGCCAGGTTGCTGAAGAATGCTAGGGGGTGGAAGCGGATTGTCAAGAGCTCAAGGAGGCGAAGGGTTTCGCTCCGGGGGGCGCTGACGGGGGATGGAACTCGGGTGATCAGCGGATCAAGCGGGTCCGTTATATTCGGTTGACGGTATATACGCGTTTAGGCATGTTCCTCCTGTGGATTTGGTCTCGGTATACAAATGTCTATGCGATCTGACTCGGCTTCGCATTCTTCATTTGCTGGGACGCCGCCCCTTGTGTGTCTGTTTCATGCAGGACATCTTGAGGGAGCCTCAGGTGAAGATTTCGAAGCACCTGCGGTATTTGCGTGATCATGGAATGGTGGTGGCCGAACGGCGCGCCAATTGGATCATTTATCGACTCCCGGATTCGCCCAATCCGGTCCTCGTGGAGAACCTCCGTTGTCTTCAAGATCTGATCCGTGAGCAGAAGGTCTTCCAAATGGACTTGGAGCGCCTTGAGCAGATCGATGCTAGTGAGTGCACTCCTAAAGGCGTGAAGGAGAGCCAGGGATGAGGCGCTCGAAGGTGCTTGTTCTCTGCACGGGGAATTCCTGTCGGAGCCACATGGCCGAGGGGATTCTCAAGGAGTTGGGAGGGGATCTTTTTGAGGTTTATTCGGCGGGATCGAAACCGGCGGGCTATGTTCATCCGATGGCGATTGAAGTGCTCGCTGAATGGGGGATCGATCTCTCGAACCACCGCTCGAAGCATCTGGATGAATTCCGCGATCAGGCAATTGATACGGTCATTACGGTTTGTGGCAATGCCGATCAGGTTTGTCCGACTTTTCCAGGGCAAAGCCAGAAGTACCACTGGGGGTTTGTCGATCCTGCCCATGCCGAAGGTTCGGCCGAAGCGGTGAGGGCATGTTTCCGAAAAGTCCGGGATGAGATTCGCGCCGTGATGGCCGCATATGTCGCCGGATTTCGCGAAGCGGTAGCGCAAGAGGGTGAGAAGCGATGATCCATTCAATCAAAGGGGAAATCCTGGGAACCTTCTTGTTGGTTTTTTTTGGATGTAGCGCCGTGGTGACGTCAGTGACGCTTGGAGCGCCGGTCGGGCTGTTTCAAGTGGCGATTGTGTGGGGAATGGGGTTGGCTGTGGCGATTTTTCTCTGTGCTGGTTGGAGCGGCGCTCATTTCAACCCTGCCATTACGCTGGCTTTGGCATGCTTTGGAGGGTTTTCCTTCCGGAGGGTTCCAGTCTATCTGGGGGCGCAGTTCTTGGGGGCCTTTCTTGCCGCAGCGTTGGTCTACCTTCTTTATGGCGCAGGCATCAAGGAATTCGAGGAAACCGAAGGGATCCAGAGGGGGAGCATCGGGAGCGAAGCGAGTGCCATGGTCTTTGGCGAGTTCTACCCCAATCCAGGAGGCGCGCCATTGCAGGAAAGGCATCGAATCCGCGTCTCGGGCGGGCGCGCCTTCCTGGGCGAGTTTGTCGGGACGGCGATTCTGGCCATCGTGGTCTTCTCGTTTGTGACTCGAGAGGGTTCCGGTCGTTCGGAACTTCACGCTCCGCTTGTGGTCGGGGCGACACTCACCGTTTTGATTTGTGTGTTTTCACCTCTGACCATGGCTGGTTTCAATCCTGCACGGGATTTCGCGCCCCGGGTGTTCTCCAGTTTGGCGGGTTGGGGAGGGGTGCCTTTTGTGGTCAACGGCTGGGGATGGTTGCTCGTCTACATCATCGCACCCTGCCTTGGAGCACTTTTCGGGGGCTACTTCAGCACCCGGTTGCTCTGGCCGCGGGTTGCCGCTGATCGGTCGGCCGCCTCTGCAGAGTCGTGAGGGGGATGGTGGGAAAAGATCAACGGACCGACTGGGCTTTCGTGTGATGGTTTGAACGGAATGGATCCTCCCACCCCGGTGAGCAGACGCTCGAATTCCGTTTGACCCTGGTGCGAGTGGGAATCGTTTCCACGCAGGGAGAAGGGCCCGCCACCTGTTGACTCGAGGTGAGCCGGGCCATTCGCATACTGGAAAAGGGTTGGCGCTTTCCTTATTTTCAATCGGCTTCAATCGGAAGCGGACCCCTGGCTGAGGCTTTCTAGGCGCTCGTATTTCGGAATGGACCTCTCTCCCCAGGGCCGAAGCTCGAAGACCGCCTTGACCCTCATTCGAATCGGAATGGTTCCCACGGAGAGGGAAGGGCCTGCCGCCTCTTGATCCGAGGCAATCCGGGCCATGCGGGTCTTGGAATAGAGTTGCCGTTGATCGGGGTTGGCGCTCGCTTCCTCTTCAATCAGAAGGGGGCCCCCGATCGCTTTCCCGAGTACTTTGGCCATGGAAAAGGCCTTTAGTTCGGCGGCTTGCAGCGCCTTGATGCGTGTTGCTTGCTGAATCTTCAGTCGTTCACTGGTATCGAATGAAACGCCGTTGATGGTCACGTTGTCGAATTGGCTGAGGCCTGTCCAGAGGGATTGATACGCCTCAAGGGTTTGCGATTCGAAAGTGATGGATGTCGAGGCGTAGTAGCCCTTCTTGACCCGGGTGCCACCGCGATACTCGATGTCTTCGCCCAATTGAACCTGAGAGGTTTGGATCTTCTTCTCCTCAATCTCCTCCCGTCCGAGGAATCCGATGACCCGGGCGACTCTTGCCTCGTGGGCCTTTGCCACCGCTGAGACGGTCGGGCCGAGGGTCCGAAAACTGAGTTGCCATCGCATCAGGTCGGGAACGGCGTCTGTGACGGCGGTCCCATAGACCGAGATGTGAGGTTTGGTAAACGGCTCCGCATGCGGATGGTGAAGGGGGGCGGTTGCGAAGGAAAGAAGGACGGCCGTGGTCAGGAGGGAAGGGTTGCTGATCGCCATCGCCCGAATGTGGCGAGCGTGTTCGGACCTGTCGAGTCTGATTTTGATCAGGATCGGGGAGTCGCTCGTTTTGGTTAAACGAATGTCTGGGGGCGGTGGTTTCAGGTGTTTTTCAAGGTGTTTTAAAAGATCCTGGGGACGACGCTCGCAGTGCGAATCCAACCTGGTCTCGCAGAGACGTGAAGGCCCCCTCGAAAATCGGTTCTTGCTTGGGCCGCGGTCAAGACTGGGGTAGGATGTCGCCCCGAGGACATGGAAGCCAATATCGAGCGTGATTTGGGCCCGCAGCCGCTAAAGAAGATTCTCGAGAAGTCGAGGCTTTCTCACCACGATCTTGTGGTCTCATCATCGAAAGGGCTGACCCACAAGATGGTGGCTCGAGGGTGCAAGGGAAGGCGCTTGACGAAAAATGTTCAGCAAAAGGTGCTCGAGGCCCTCAACCAAGCCTCTGGAGAAACGTTTGGACTTGAAGATTTGTTCAACTACAAGGCGATTCGTTGACCGGTAGGGAGCGGATTGGCAATACGAGGGAAAATGGTTTGATAGAAGTCCCGGAAAAAAAGCCGCTCGCTCCATCGGAGCTCAGGAACCGAGCGCTCGAAACGATGAGGGATGCTAAGTTTCCTGTCTTGGCATCCATGGACGGTGACCAAGCGAGAGCGCGGCCCGTGTCTCCAGTGCGCACGGATGGCTTCGTCGTATATGTCGCGAATCTGAAAAACTATCACAAGACTCAGGAGATCGCGGCGAACCCGAAGGTTGAGTTGTGCTATGTTTCGGAGGCTCACAACCAGGTGCGAATCACCGGAATCGCGGTGCCCTTGACCGACCGGTCGTTGTTGGGGGAGATCTGGGAGGCAAATCCTCTACTGAGGAAGTATCTGGGCTCAATCGATCATCCGGCCTTGATTGTCTACAAGATTTCCCCAACTCAGGTGCGCTACATGGTCGAGTGGGCGTTGGAGTATTACGAAGTGCCCCTCGGTTGACCGGAGGTCCGGGATTCTCCTCTCCCCTAAGAAGGTGCTGTCCCCTTCCGGGCTTGGATGGGGGAGCTTCAATCGATTAAACTCCGTCCGGGAGGGGGTTCGGCTCCTGAGAAGTCCCCGGGGAAATCACTGGAACGCTTCGTGGATGTATAAGATTTGGATTGATCGTGTCTGAGTTCGGAAAATAGGGCAGGATGTCGGAATTAGGTTTCACAGGGGCGTTCGCTGACTTGTTGGTTTTCTTTTGTGGCAAAGATGGGAATGAGTTCCCCCGTTATTAAGGGGTAATTCAGGGTTAATTGCCATCGTTCGTGTAACGAACCGGTTTCACGTAAATGGACCAACAAGATCTAAAACAAGACATTATTTCTATATATAAGTAGTAAAACTCATAAAAGCTTGACCGATAGAGTTGGGTTGATTAATGGGTTAAGCTCATGAAGCCTCGGTATGGAATCAGTGCTTGTCAAGTGAGGGGGTCTTCCGAAACGGGAGGCAAATCATGATCGACAAGAATTCTCGAATCTATGTCGCAGGGCATCGGGGTTTTATCGGGTCGGCGGTCGTTCGACAGTTTCGGTCGGCGGGGTTTCAGAATCTGTGCCTCCCGGCAGCGGGGCAACTTGATCTGCGATCCTCTCCCCAGGTGAACGCCTTTTTTGAACGAACGCGTCCCGAGGTGGTGGTGATGTGTGCCAGCGTGGGATCCCGGAGCGATCGCTCGGCGGGAGGTCTTGAAGACGATTTCTCGGGGAACTATGCGATGGGAGATCACGTGATTGAGGCCGCAGACTTTTTCGAGGTAAAGCGGATGATTTATGTGGCCAACTTCGAGTTTCCCCAACGGGTTCGACCGGCAACGTTCGATGAGGCTCGGGTGGTGGAATGGTTTTCCACACGGTCGGTTCAGAGGGCGGAAGGAGCCAAGGTGCTATGTGCTCAGCTGCTCGAGGCACTGCATCTTCAACACGGAAGCCCCTTTGTGTCGGTCTTTCCGTGCCAGCTGTACGGATCGCGAGCCCGTTATTCGTTTGAGACTCGATCAGAGTTGTCGGTGCTCTTGTGGAAGCTCCACCGGGCCGCGCTCCTTGGTGAAAACCAGGTTCGATGTCCAGAGGATGGATATGGTGTTCGGGAGATGTTGCACGTCGATGATTTTGCTCGCGCGATTCTATTCTTGCTTCATGAGGACGTTGGGGATCCGATGATCAATATTGGATCGGGGCAGATGGTGGGGTTTGACTTGATCGTTCGGGAACTATGCGAGGTGGTCGGATACCGTGGAAGCGTGCGCCAGGTGTCGGGAACCCGATCGAGAACGCGGCAGCCGAGACTGGATAGTTCGAAGATTCACCGTCTGGGATGGTATCCGCAGATTTCGCTCAGGACGGGTTTGACCC
>DEAY01000088.1:0-624 GCA_002348345.1 Verrucomicrobia bacterium UBA2970 | reverse complement strand
TCGCTCAGGACGGGTTTGACCCGCCTCTACCGGGAACTCGGTCAGCGGCTTGGTGAGGGTGGCGGCTCGGATTGGGTTCCTTCTTGGAGGAAGAAAGGACAGCCGGAAGGACCTCGAACGGATCGGGGTCGGGAATGGAAAAGACTTTGAAGTTGGCAAAGACGCATTAGGATCAAAGTCGAATGATAAAGCGCGATCGATTCTTGTTGGGGCTGGTGGGTTGCTTTTTGGCGGCATCGGATCTGTCGGCGGAGGCCATCCGGGCGTTGATGGTATCGGGAGGGTGTTGTCACGATTACCCCAACCAGAACTTGATCTTGTCGGAGGGGATTTCGCGGCGAGCTCATGTCGAGTGGACGCTGGTCAATCAGGGGGGGGACGACCGGAATGTCAAAATCCCCCTCTACGACAATCCGAATTGGGCCAAAGGCTACGATGTCATCGTTCACAACGAATGCTTCGGGGGGGTCGATGATGCGGATTGGCTCGAGCGGATTGTGAACACCCATACCGAGGGCGGGATTCCTGCTGTTTTCATCCACTGCTCGCTCCACAGCTATCGGGGCGCCGAGACCGATGCCTGGCGGAAGTTGATGGGAGCTCGCTCGATGAATCATGAGCGGC
>DEAY01000392.1:670-2581 GCA_002348345.1 Verrucomicrobia bacterium UBA2970 | reverse complement strand
CGATCGACTGGCGTTGACAAGGAGTAATTCGGTTTCCGGAGCAATCTGCCCCGCCAGACCGGGGTCTTTGAGAATGGTCCGGATTCGCTCCCCGGCCGGTGTCCCGCCGGGCTCCCGTATCACCAGCACAGGTCGACCCAGGCGACGATACCGGTCAGCGATCCGCTGGATCTGAGTCGATTTGCCGGCCCCCTCCGTCCCCTCAAAGGTGATAAAGCGCCCCTCCATGCCGAGCCAACCCATGGTTTCTCTGCCCTCGACTGTGCCATCCCGCTTGAGCGGTCGGATCCCTAGGCCTATTGCTCCAGCCGCTTGACGCTCGGAACCTCTTTGGCCGAAACCGTCTTCTCGACGGGGGTGTCGGGGAATCGCTTCACCATGTAAGCCGATAAATCCTTGATTTGCTCCGGAGCCAGAGGACCACCCTGACCGGTGTGGAAGGCTGGCATCAGGGTTCCCGCCTTTCCGTGGGTGATCCAGAGATTCCAATAGGCTTCAGTGCGCTTGATTCCAGTTTTTGCCACCGACAGATCCGGTACCATCGTTGCCCGGTTTGGAGTCTCGTGGCAAATGCCGCATGCCGCAACGAATAGGTCCTCACCCGTTTTGTTCAAGGCCGCATCGTAATGACACGATTTGCAGTTTCCCTTGAAAACCGCCTGCCGATCCTTGGCGGCGATCTGCATGTTCTTCAACCGATCACTCATGGTCATTCTCACATGCTTTTCGTTCTTTCCGACCGCGGTCGGATCAGGCAAGTGCACCTTGAAAGTGAGGTATTTTCGCCCGGCACTGCTGTAAACCGAAACGTTCTTGGTCAGTGTCCCTCGTTTCCCTTTTAGCTCAATGGAAAGGTTGATACGATCCCCCTCCCCGGGTTTCAAGGTCCAGGGAAGATCCGGACTTTTCGCCAGAGTACACCCGCAGGACGGCCGGATTTGAGTGATGGTGACGGGCTCCTTCGTCTCGTTCTTGACAAAGAAAAAGAGCTCCCCTTTTTCGATGCCTGGCTCGGGATAGATCTCCTTGAAGGTGGCGTCATAAGTGAGACTTTTATCTTCACTATACCGTTTATAGTTTGAAGGCGTCGTCCGCTTGGTCGTTTTCGCCTCCGGCGGGCGCAGTGGCGCGGGCACCTGGTAGGGCACCTGGATCTTGGGCTTGTTCACTGCTTGGGCCGCTGCTTTCTTCCCGGGAGCCTTCTGGGCGCTCAGGATCCCAAGTCCTCCCAACAGAACACTTCCGAGGACCACCAAACCAAGTCGTTTCATCACCATCTCGTCATTCTTCCTTACCACCCAACCTCCCTCCACGCTGAACTAGCCGAGGGGAAAGATCAAGCCCGCTTTGCCCTCGGCCCAGTCGGCGTGTCCTCTATCACCCAACCCTCAGCAAGCAAGCGATCCCGAATGGCATCGGCTCGAGCAAAGTCTCTTGCCTTTCGTGCCGCCCGCCGCTCACCCATGAGGTCGATTACTTCCTGCGGGATGCTTTCCTCCATTGCCACCGCTTGAACCCCCAGGGCGGCCTCCACTCTCAACCAAGCGCCGACCTGCGCAGCGGCCTCTTCGGCGGTCATTTGATCTATCCGCCGGTTCATCTCGCGAACCCATCCAAAGACGACGGCCCAGGCCGAGGAAACATTTAGGTCGTCATCCAACGCGGCAGTCAACTGAGATAGGAAGCGCTCATCAGGCAGTGCCTCTGCGGCACCCGCCCTCTCCCGCAACTTGTGGAGGCATTCGTCGATTCTCCGTAGTGCGGTGCGTCCCCCTTTTAAGCCATCCAGGGTAAAATTAAAGGTTTCCCGATAATGAGCGGACATCAGCACGAATCGAATTTCGCGACCGGTGAACCCTTTCTCCATCAAATCCCGGAGGGTAAAGAAGTTGCCCAGGGACTTGGACATCT
>DEAY01000392.1:0-354 GCA_002348345.1 Verrucomicrobia bacterium UBA2970 | reverse complement strand
GTTGCCCAGGGACTTGGACATCTTCTTGCCTTCCACCAACAGATGGGCTCCATGCACCCAATACCGCACGAATCGCTCCCCTTCCCCTTGGAGGCAAGCCCCCTCGCTTTGCGCGATCTCGTCCTCGTGATGCGGAAACACCAGATCCTCACCCCCGACATGAATGTCAAAGCTCGGGCCAAGAAGCTTCATGCTCATCGCACTACACTCGATATGCCACCCCGGACGTCCCTCACCCCAAGGACTCTGCCAGAAGACCTCCCCGTCCTCCGCGACCCTCGCCTTCCAAAGGGCAAAGTCGGAAACGGCATCCTTTTCATATTCATCATGGCTCACGCGCTCACCCGGCCGCAT
>DEAY01000065.1 GCA_002348345.1 Verrucomicrobia bacterium UBA2970 | reverse complement strand
TTAGAAGAGGGAGCGATGCTTCAGATATCGATGACGCCGCAAAGCCCCGCGCTTTCTTGATGCGACCGTGGGCCATCGCGGGTTCCTGTCATTCTCTGCAGCGCCTTGTCGGGCTGAGGCTAGTGGGTCGATGAAAGTTCTTCCTGGTAAGCCGCAATCGAGGCTGCCAGCAAGTGACGAGCTTCCCTGACACTTCCAAATCCTTTTGACTTAATGCTCCCCGTGGCTTTGTAGTGTGAGAACCAGATTTCGAGGATTTCGGTGATTCCAGTGAACCGGCCGATCAACTCTTCGATGGAGGAGATGCGCCCCAAATGTGAATTGAGCATCACAGCGATGATCTTGTCGTCCTGTTCGCCGCGATCGAGCATCTTCAAGACTCCAATGGGGCGGGCTCTGACCACACTGCCTCTCGGAACGGCAGGGCCAACCACCAAGACATCAAGAGGATCTCCATCTCCTCCTCGTTCCTGGGCCACGAGAGTTCCCGGAATCATGCCGTAATTTCCTGGATACCCAAGGTAGGAAACAACCCTTGGTTTTCCGTCTCTGAACTCCCACTTCAACTGACCCGTCGTCTTATCCACCTCCCACTTGGCATTGGTTCCCGCTGGAATCTCCACCACAACGTTGATATTCCCTGACGAGTCGAGGGCTGGATAGCCCCGGAGAAAATGATTCTCGCCCTTGAGCGTATACTGATCCACCTTGGCCAAACCTGTCTCATGATTGATGCGCTCCCGATGGGGTGTTGTCGCACAACCGGCTAGTCCGAAGAAGCAAGCGAAAGACAAGGTGACAAGCAACTGGCACTTTCGTATCCGCAGTTCACGATTTTTCATAAAGGGTGAGTCAAATTGCATCGTTTCCAACTTCAAAGGTTAAAAACAGCAAAATAAATGGCCGGTTCCGAGGCACACGAGAGTCAGTGAGTGGAAGTCCTAAGATCTAGAATTGACGCGAGTGTCCGGGGAGCGAACCGATGGTGTGTGGTCGGGCCACCAAGGGGATTTTTGCTCGTGGTGTCATTGAGTTTAGGGAAGCCGAATTGAATTCTTAGGGACTGACCCTGGGGATTACGGCTTACCACCGCACGGATCTCCTTGCACTCAAGGACAACCGTGATGTCGGCACGCGCGACCTGAGTCTCCTGCGGTCCCAAGTCACCCGCGCATCGCGAATTCCTACGGAAGCGTTATTCGAGCGTCAGGTATCGCTCAAACCGAGCAATTTCATTTTCATCGACATATTTGCCGATCTCCATACGAAACTGCTTCATATTCTTGTAGGGTCTGTATTCCTTGAATTCGTGGAGCATCCTCCGTCCCACGCCCGGAATGGAACGAAGATCGTTGTCACTGGCCCGATTTAAGTTGATTGGAATAAATACATACTGCTCAAGCCGGGCAACTTCATCTTCGTTGACGTACTTTCCAATTTCTTTCCGAAATTGCATCAACGATTGATAGGGACGGTATTCCTCAAACTCATGGGCCATGCGCCGTCCGACACCTGGAATCAGGCGGATGGCTTCTTTAGAAGCGGAGTTTAAATTGAGGTGAATAAAAAGCTTCTCATAAATTTCCTTCAACTGATCTGCATCCAGGGAGGTGCTCAAATGGTCATTGAGTTGTTTCATGGCGAGAAAAGGCCTCTCCTTGATCAGTGCTTTGGCCTTCTTCTCGTCGAAGTGAGGCAGTTTAGCCAGCTCTGTAAATGTCGCAGTATTCGGATTGAGTAGTCCGATTTGTTTGCCCAACTGTGCCTGAAGCATGCCGAGGCTCAAGAGCGCGACAACAAAACCGCTTCCAAGAACTCGTAACATCATTGATCCTAGTTTCATATCGTTCCTTTTCTAGACTCCGTCTTCCAATGTTTTTCTCTGCCGATAAAGTGAGGGATGTTTGTAAGACCAAGCGATTCCGAGCAACCCAAGCAACATCATCGATCCCGGAGCAAACACAGGGGGAAGCGAATGCCCCCGGATACAAGCCCAAATGAGATCCCATCCTTTCAACGTGGGATCCATTTCCAATTTGAACTCAGCCTTTCCGTCGAAGTGAAGCCATATCCCCGCAAATGCCGACAGGAAAATGAGCAAGACAATAAACCGAAAGCCCTGAATCAACCAACGGCTTGCCACAATCGACTGAGCAACCAAGGCCAACAGGCTGAAACTGATCAGACCAATCGGGAGCCACTGCCAAGCTCCCTCCGTGTGATTCATTATTAGCAGTTCGCCGCCCATCCCCATCGCGCCTAGCAAATAGGTGAACCACAAGAGGCGACGGAGCTCCATGGGCACTGTCTCACAACTCATTGTCAAATCTCCAGAAGACTGAAACCATCCCTCTGATACCCGATGGCCATTAAGCAGGCCGTTGATGTCTCTCTGAGCCGTCGATCTTCAGGTTTTTTAGAAACCAAACGCTTCATTGCCCTCTATCTTCTCTGAAAGATACGACCCTTTCCCAGCGACATCTGTCGATTACTTGCGAAATGTTGACGAAGAATTGCGCTTCAATCCGATCAGAAGGAAGTAATCGGTCACTGGGGTAAACAAAACGTTTTTACTCCAAAAGCGGATGATATCCTCAGTCGTGCGGGGTTTTCCCCTCGTGTTGAGGTGCTGGGCCTCAGCCCGGAACCTGATATTCCCAATGACTTTTTACGGCGGTGGAAGGAGTCGGTCTAGTTGCCTAACTTTCTCGAGAAACAGGTGTCTAGACGAGGTGCGGCGCAATTGGTAGTTTTGGCAGACGATGAATGTTTTAGGTGAAAAACTGACGGATTTTGCTGGCAAGATTACATCGGTGACGGTGACGGAGGCCGGATTGGTGGTGAACGTGGAGAATGAATGCGGCCCCTTCGGAAATGTGCTGTATACGGTGACGCTTGGGCCAGCGGTGGTCCCGGACGAGGAAACAGGGGCGCATACGATTCGCGGGCAAGCATTCTCGCCGGATGGTGGGACGGTGGAGTTCAGTGGCAGTGGCGTGTGGCGAAGTAGCGGGTTGAATCAACGGATACTCAAACACATCACTCAACTGGCCAATGGCCAGCGGACGTTCGCGGTGGACAATTTCGACTTTGCCAAGAACACGGCCACCGGCACCGTCTACGCGCTCGATTGAGCGTGATCCATGCTGCATTCAGGTGGTGGAGCAGGATGGGTTTGGCCTGACCCCACTTGGGAGACACACCAGAATTGCAGTTCCGCGTTCGTTATGGGGTATGGATGGCTTGCCGTTTTCGCCACCATCTGCCTACGAGACAGAACGTGGCGGGAAGGATCGTCAAAACGGATCCGATCAGAATGACGGTTCCGTCACTTTCCGTTAGAATGGCGTAGCCGGTGAGTAACGCGCCCGGAGCGACAGAGGCGATAAAAGCCAGGACACTGGACCCAATGAGGCGACCACATAGGGCACCGAAGAGGGCTGGCCCGATAAAAAACGGACTGATGAGCAAATCCATAAGGCTGGATCTCATTTGATAACTGAACCAACGAGCGCAATGCGAGAGTTTAGGGCAAAAGATTGCAGAGACATCGCTGTGGGAACGGCCCGTGGTCCAATTCGCCAAATGCCACAGAGTAAAAGGGGGACAATCGATGAGACCTCTTCGATTGGAAAACCAAACACCTCTTGCCTTCCAGACTTTTTGCGTTTCCTGGACTGAGTTTGTCTAAACCACGACGCCTTTCTTCAGGCGATCGCATCAATCGTTGCCTCCTAGAGGCGGTCTTCTTTCGACTCGAAGGACCCGCCGTCTAGGCGGTGGCGTTCAGTCGGAAGGGGCGGCTCTAGTCAGTCCTTGATATGGCGAATCGAGTGTCACTCTCGGCGGATCCATTCTCCAGTCGCGCTCTACAGAAATCCCGACTGCACCGGTGTTCATCTTTGCGGGGCCTAGCAGCGCAACGAGACGGGCCGCTACGGACTGCTGGATGTGATGGAGTGACCCGGAGTCGAGAACGTGAGCTTGATGAAGGTCGTCAACAGGAAGATCGGTCAATAGATGGGGAACAAGTTTTGGCCCGAAAGCATAATCGCCGTTGAAAAAAGAAAAAACGGGAAGCACCATAACGGCAAACAATCCCTTCAAATGAAAACGACTCTACAACGAACAGCGCTTGCCTCCGGCATTCTCCTTTTGGCCCTTTCAAGTCGCTCTGCTGAACATTGGCCTTCGTGGCGTGGGCCCGCGCACACGGGAAGCCGGACGGGGGAGAACTATCCCACCCAGTGGGCCCCCGACAACGTCGCCTGGAAAGTCGATTTGCCCGGCAAGGGCGCCTCCTGCCCAATCGTCTGGAAGAAACGCATTTTCGTGACCTCACCGGACCGTGGATCCGACTCCGTCTTGGCGTTCGACCTCGAAGGGAAGCAGATCTGGAAGACACGGCTCGGGAAGGAGACTCCGCCGAAGCACCGGAAGCTCGGCACCAGCAGTAACGCCTCCCCCGTGACCGACGGAAGCGGTGTGTTCGCCTATTTCAAGAGCGGAAATCTTGCGGCCCTGGAAATGAATGGAAAGGTTCGTTGGAAACGGAATCTGGTGAAGGAATTCGGAGTGCAGGAGCTGTATTGGGACCAGGGTAGTTCGCCGGTGATCATAGACGACCTTGTCATCATTCCCCGTCTGCACGCGGGAGACTCATGGGTCGCGGGCTTCGACAAGGTGACGGGCAAGATTCGCTGGAAGAAGGAACGCAACTATGAGGTCCCGGCTGAAAACGACAATGGCTATACGACGCCGATACCGGTGCGCCACGGCGACCGGGACGCCTTGCTAGTTTGGTGTTCGGATCATGTGACCACCTATGCTGCGGACGATGGCGAGCTGCTATGGCATTGCGGCGGATTCAACCCCAACGGGAGGAAACTCTGGCCGCCGATCGCCACGCCGGTGGTCTCGGGCGAGATCGCGGTCATTCCCGTGGGTCGCGATGACCGTAGACAGGCCGAACTTCACGCGGTCCGTCTGGGTGGCAAAGGCGACGTTACCGGCACGCATCGTCTGTGGGAGCGACACGATTTCGGCGTGTTCGCGGCCAGCCCGATTGCTTACGAAGGAAGGGTTTACATTCTCCGCAACAAAGGTGGAATCGTCTGTCTCGATCCGGCCACCGGCAAGCCGTTCTGGGAGGCAGAGCTTCCGCGCGACGCCTCCGCGTATTACGCCTCACCGGTCATTGCCGGTGGAGTGCTCTACGCCGCCCGGGAGGACGGAATGGTATTCTCTGCCCGGGTTGGAACGACCTTCAAACTTCTTGGCGAGAACAATATGGGCGAACAGATTCTCGCGACGCCCGTTCCGTTCGACGGAAGACTGCTCATCCGCACCTCCGAGAGTCTCTATTGCGTGAATTGAATGGGAGAAGGGTCG
>DEAY01000409.1 GCA_002348345.1 Verrucomicrobia bacterium UBA2970 | reverse complement strand
GATCAGCGCATTCAACCGGTGGTCCGCTTCGGCAGGAGGATTTGGCCAGACGGGGTCACCGGCCGTGACGTGAGGACTGAATTCTAACCATCCGTGGATCACTCATGACGAAGAAAACTGGCATCGTGGCTCTGGTAGGGGGGCTCTGCGTGGCGGGCGCTCTGGGGGCGCTGGGCGCTCCGGATCCTGATCGCTTCGAGTTGCAGGTGCTGGCGACCGGATTGAACGATCCCATGCAGGCCGCACCGCTTCCCAATGGCGACGTGCTGTTTGTCGAGCGGGACGGCCATTTGAAACGGTATTTGGCGGCCGAGCGAAGGGTGCGGGTTCTGGGACAGGTTCCGGTGAAAGTGGCGACCGAACTGGGCTTGCTGGGCATGGCGCTCGACGCTCGGTTCGAGCATCATCAACGGTTGTTTCTGTTTCTATGTCCCCTCGACAAGCCCGATCATCTCCGGCTGGTCCGCGGACAGTTGGATTCATCGGGCCGGCTTCGTGCCGACGATCTGGAACTCGTGCTGGAGTACCCGTTTGATCCCGACGGGGCCATTCACATGGGAGGAGGCCTGGCCATGAATCGGTTCACCGGAAACCTCTGGATTGGCACGGGGGACAATTGCCCTCCCATCCCGGAGTTGCCGGTCGACCTCGCCCGAGGGGGGCGACTTCGGGACGCCTATCGGACCAGCGCCAACTCGATGGATCTGAGAGGGAAGGTGTTGCGGATTCATCCTCGCGAGGAAGGCGGCTATTCGATCCCCGACGGAAATCTGTTTCTTCATCGGCATGAGGGCCGGCCCGAGATCTTCGCCATGGGCGTCCGCAATGCCTTTCGGTTGGCAGTCGACGAACGGCGGAGGCGGGTTGCTTGGGGGGATGTCGGACCCAATATCGATGTTTCGACTCAGGTGGGTCCCAATGGTTATGACGAGGTGAATGTGAGCCGGAAAGCAGGGAATTTTGGATGGCCGATGTTTGTTGGGCCCAACGAGGCTTATCGATCCTTTGACTTCGAAACCCGAGAGGTGGGAACTCCCTTTGATCCCGATCGGCCGATGAATCCATCGCCTCGAAACTTGGGGATGGGGCGCCTCCCGCCGGCGCAACCAGCCGCTCTTTGGTACCCCAGCAGCGAGTCGACGGTGTTCCCCACCGTCGCGAGTGGCGGCCGATCCGCGATGGCGGGGCCGTTCTTTCATGCGGACCCCCGAGTCAAGTCGATGGAAAAACTTCCGGACGACTTTGATCAATGTCTTTTTGTCTATGATTGGACCCGGAATTGGATTCAAGCGCTATGGCTCACCCCATCGAACACCGTCGACCGGATGGAAATCCTCGCCCCCAGGTTGGAGATCCGAAAGCCGATCGATCTGCAATTGGCCGACGATCACTCCCTGATCATCGTTGAGTTTGGAGACAAATGGGGCGGGAACCGCGACGGCCGACTTCTTCGGTTGGTCTATCGCAGAGGGAATCGCGCGCCGGTGGTTGAGGCGGCCCTTGAGCCGCGTGCTGGGGGGGCGCCGTTGAGGGTTCGGTTCAATGCCGGAAACTCAACCGATCCGGATGGGGATGAGATGGAGTTTCAGTGGGAATGCTTGGGGCAAGTCTTCAAGGGGCCGCGCCTTGAACAGGTCTTTCGCGAGCCGGGCGAATACCCGGTCACGTTGAGGGCGACGGACCGCCACGGAGCATCCAGTCGGACTACGGAAACGGTGATCGTCGGGAACGTGCCCCCGGAGGTCAGCATTCTGAGTCCGGCCAACGGAGCTTTTTTTGAGTCGGGCCAAGCGATTCAGGTTCAAGTCGATGTCGTCGATTCTGAGGATGGGGACATCGACGAGGGCCGGGTCTCGGTGGAAGGAACTTATCTTGGCACTCGAGGTGGTCAACTCCAACACCCGGGGATGGCTCTGATGCGGAACACGACCTGCTTTTCGTGTCATCAAGAGCGAACGCGATCGGTGGGACCGGCCTATCTGGAGGTCTCGAAGCGTTATCAGGACAGTCGTGAAAACCGGGAACGGCTGGTCACAAAGATCCTTGGTGGAAGCATCGGGAACTGGCCTGCTCAAACCCCGGGCGGACCCCCTTTGTTGATGCCGCCCCATCCCCAGCATACGGTGGCGGAGGTCGAGCAAATGGTCGATTGGATCATGGGCTTGGACCGGGAAACCCCCACCCGTTCGGCCACCGGCTTGACTGCCGAGTTCACGGCACCCATGGGACTTGATCGTCGGCTGGAAGGCGGTCGTTACCAGATTCGAGCCCGTTACACCGATCAAGGTGCACCGGGGGTTCGTCCATTTTCGGGCGAGAGGGTTCACACGCTCCATGCCCGGCAGCGTCGGGTGGCGCTCCATGAGGGGGCGGAGTCGGTCCAGATCGTGGATGTGTTCGAGGGAGGAGAAGGATTAGTGACCAGGTTTCGCCCTGGATCCTGGATTCGGCTCAAGGCCCTCAACCTGGAGACCGTGACGGCGTTCGAGATCCGGTTCCGATTTTTCGGTGACGATCCGGGTGGGCTCGAATGTCGGATCGGGAGTCCAGAAGGATCGCGGCTCACATTGTTCGAGCGGGGTGAATCGAGTCCGGGTTTTCACAGCCGGTCTGTGGCGATTGAAAGTCCCTCCGGATTGAACGATCTGTTTCTCGTGTCACGGGGTTCGATCGAGGTGGCCTGGATCCGGTTTATCGGGGATTGATGTGGGGCCGGGGGCGTCCGTCCGGTGAGGCTCTTCGGTGGGCGCTCAACTGCCCGGTTGCGGATCGTCCTCGAAAGGCCTTATACTTTGGGGTGATGAAGGCAATCTGTCAGATGGGACCGGTGATCCTGGCGACCTTCTCTTTCGCCCTGGTGATGGGGGCTCAGGAAAAAAGTGTCAAACCGGGGATCAACGACAATTTTCTCGACCCCGCTCTTGATCCTGCTCAGTGGGTGGAACGTTTCGAGAGGGAGGGGCGGGAGGTGTTCGATCATCGAGATCGAATTGTTCGTGAAGCGGCGATAGAACCGGGGATGGTGGTCGCCGATATTGGTGCCGGGACGGGCCTTTTTGAACCGGCCTTGTCCAGGGCGGTGGGGGCGGAAGGGAAAGTCATCGCCGTCGATATCATCCCAAAGTTTCTGAGCCTCATCGCAGGGAAGGCAAAGGCGCGGAACCTGCACAACATCGGGACCGTCCTGTCGACGTCGACCAGTACTAATCTCAAGCCAAACTCGGTGGATCTTGTCTTTATCTGTGATACCTACCATCACTTTGAGTTCCCTCATAAAACGCTTTCCTCGATTCACCAGGCGCTTCGGCCCGAGGGGCAGATTTACCTCATCGAGTTCAGCCGAATCGAGGGGAAGAGCTCGGAATGGATGCTCAACCATGTCAGGGCGGGGGAAGCCGTGTTCACCGGGGAGATTCTCGAGGCCGGATTTGAAAAGGTGGAACGCTTTGATTTTTTGTCGGACAACTACATTCTTCGATTTCGTAAGAAGTGAGACGGCACCAGATCGGGGCTAAGACGAGGCGCTCATGCGGCAACTGGGGTTGACCTCCGCCACGGCCATGGTGGTGGCCAATATGGTGGGGGCCGGCGTTTTCACCACCACGGGGTTTCTTCTTGCCGATCTGCGCTCACCTGGCCTGGTCGTTTTGACTTGGGCGGTTGGCGGGATGGTGGCTCTGGCGGGGGCCTTGAGTTATGGGGCGATTGCGCGGGAGATTCCGGAGTCCGGTGGCGAGTATCTATTCTTGAGCCGCACCCTTCACCCGTCCGCGGGCTTTCTGGCGGGTTGGGTGTCGTTACTGGCAGGTTTTTCGGCTCCCCTGGCGGCGGTTGCCATTGGGTTCGGAGCCTATTCCAACCTCTGGTTTCCCCAGTGGCCTCCAAAACTCATCGGAACGATCTTGTTGGGGGGATGTGCGGCCATCCACGTCCGAAGCGTGACCCTGGGGGTGAGGGTGCAAAATGGAATCGTCCTCCTCAAGGTGGTCGCCCTCCTGGGCTTTATCCTCACGGGGCTTTCCGGACTGGATTTCCCTGAGTCGTTTGGTTGGGACGGAGGCGGAGGGACAGCGCGACCGCCCTCTACCGGCTTTCCTTACGGTGTTTTCGCAGTGAGTTTGGTGTGGGTTTCATTCAGTTACGCCGGATGGAACGCGGCGGTCTACATTGGTTCTGAAGTGACCCAACCCAGGCGTAATCTTCCAGGGTCGCTTTTCCTGGGCACCTTGCTTGTGATGATCCTCTACGTGGGAGTGAATGGGGTATTCGTTTTCTCGACGCCCAGCGAGGTGATGGCCGGGCAACTCGAAGTGGGACAGATTGCAGCCCGGCATCTGGGGGGACGAGTTTGGGAGCATGGCATCACCGCGATCATTGTCGTCGCGCTCGCGACGTCGGCGTCAGCCATGATGATGGCGGGGCCGCGAGTTTACCATCGGATGGCCTCGGATGGGCTCCTGCCCACTTGGTGGAAGGATCGAGGCGGCTGCGAAGCGTCGAGCCCTCCGAGGCGAGCGATCTTTTTGCAGTGGGCGGTGGCGGTGGGTTTCCTCTGGTCGGGAGCCTTTGAGGCGCTCCTCACCTATATCGGCTTTACGCTCGGTCTCAGCAACGTGGCCGTGGTCATTGGCATGCTGATTGATTTCCGTCGTCGTCAGGTGCCCCTCGGTATTCCTGGCGGGTGGACGGCGCCGATCCTGTTTGTCGGGGCAACGGTGCTGGCCATTGGGATGGCCTTCCAGCAAAAGCCGGTCGAGTGCCTTTGGGGAAGCCTTACCCTGGTCCTGGGCCTTGGCTTCTATCGACTCGTTGATGGCCGCAACAAGGGGCGGCCTTCGGTCGGTTGACCTTGAGCCGGGCGAGTTCAGCGTCCCGGTTTAGTTGGCGGTCGGCGGCCACGGTATGGTGGCCTTCAGTGGTTCCGTGGTTCGAATTTGAATCCAGGGGACGTCGTTCGGGGCAGTGCGGTCGCCGGAGACGATGGTCTTCGACAGGGTGACTGGATCGCGCCACTTGTGAACTTCGGCGTGCCCATCTGCAAAGGAGAAACCGGCCGCACCGTTGTGGTAATTGGCCGGCATATTCGCCCATTGATTGACACGATTGACGAAGACCAGATGGTAGCCGTCATCAATGGCGTCCGGATGCTCGTCGAGAAAAACATATTTTTCGGACGGCGCGATCACGGTGGAAAGTTTTCGAAAGGTGTAATGCGAATTCTTGATTTCTTCGGTGTACCAACTGTCTCCATTCATACAACCGTTCATCGACATGCTTCGCACTCGCGGAAAGGATTGGGTCCCAAACCTTGCCGTGCTTCGGTCAGCAGGGCACTTGTAAATTCCGAGGGATTGGTTGTAGCTCCAGAGCAATCCTTTTGGAGCCATGAGAAGATTGATGTTGGTGGCGTCCTTTGCCGTCTTGAGCCAGCCTTCGACCCATCCGATCTGGTTCCCGCAACAGCCGTTGGGAACCAGTTTGTCCTCGTTGTCATCCGCGTACATGAACCAGGTCAGCTGCAGTTGCTTGTTATTGCTCATGCACTGGATGCCACGGGCCTTTGCTTTTGATGTGGCGAGCGCCGGGAGGAGCATCCCGGCCAGAATGGCAATGATGGCGATGACTACGAGGAGTTCGATCAGAGTAAATGCCGAGCTGAGCGGTTTTGACTTCATAGGAGTGGGCGAAATCTTAGCCAATTATGAGTTTTAGGCAATAGCTTGTTTGGTTCGGGTGGACTGTCGGGGAGGATTGCCCCGAAGGCATTGAATCGATAATGGAATATAATATTTTTTGGGTTGTACAAAAGCGGGGCTTCGATCGCATCGTTTGGGATTGGCCAAGAGTTGCCGCTCGGGTCCATCCAGCTAAATGAGTTGGTTGATCCGATTCATTCACGGATGGCCCAGGGTTTCTGTCGGGATGGTGGCGTGGGACCGGCCCCTGGAGAAGTTCTGACTGACCCTCGACTGGCATGATGTTGGCCCGAGGCCTCGCCAGACTTGGGGAAGGATCCCAACGAACCTTTTGCCTTTTCGTCGTCGAGGCCACCTTGTTTCGTCGGTCGGTCAGGGGCTGCCTCACCGCGATCTTTGTCAATGCGATTGACTCTTTTCCGG
>DEAY01000388.1:5740-5987 GCA_002348345.1 Verrucomicrobia bacterium UBA2970 | reverse complement strand
AGAGGAAGAAGGCGGGGACGCAGCGGCAGCCCCTGCGGGGCCACCGCTGCCAATCGCTCCTGTCATCCCCCAAGCTCAAGCACCCGCTCCGGCCGAGGAAGCGCCATCTCAAGCACCCGCTCCGGAGGAGACTCCGGCAGGCGCAAACGCGGAAACCAATCCGCAGGAGGTTCAGGCCGAATCGGCGGAATCGGGAACGGATCCGGAGACTGTCGACGAGGTCATCGACGAGGTGACCAACCCCCTC
>DEAY01000388.1:5232-5405 GCA_002348345.1 Verrucomicrobia bacterium UBA2970 | reverse complement strand
CTGCGCCCGAGGAATAAGGGAGATTGACAGGGAGCCGGAGCCGCCTAGTATCCTTTCCGTAAATACCGAGCATTTGCCCCGAATTTACCTTCGGGGCTTTTTCGTGTCGCAGTCTCAGTCCAACTATGCCCAATACGATCCTAATTGGCGCCCAATGGGGTGACGAAGGTAAA
>DEAY01000388.1:0-4912 GCA_002348345.1 Verrucomicrobia bacterium UBA2970 | reverse complement strand
GGGTGACGAAGGTAAAGGAAAGATCATTGACGTTCTCACCGATCGAGCGGATCTCGTGGTCCGGATGCAAGGTGGGAACAACGCCGGCCATACGGTGCTGGTTGGAAAAAAGAAGTATGTCCTTCATCTGATTCCCTCAGGCATTCTTCGTCCAGGCAAGCGCTGTGTGATCGGGAACGGGGTCGTTCTCGATCCGATCCACCTCATGGGTGAAATCGATGGCCTCCGCAAACTCGGGGTCCGGGTGAAGGAAAATCTCTTTGTCAGTGAAACGGCTCATGTCGTGTTCCCCTATCACCGGCTTCTGGATGAACATCGCGAGACGGCCAAAGGAAAGAACAAGATCGGCACGACCAAACGTGGCATCGGCCCCGCCTACGGAGACAAGGCAGCCCGTACCGGGATTCGATTGGTCGACCTCATGGATTCATCGACGTTTTCCAAACTGCTCCAACAGCGCGTGCGCGCCAACAATACCCTCCTCACCTCCCTGGGGAGCAAACGGCTTTCCTTCAAGAAAATCGAAGCGGAGTATCAGGCGGCCGCCCGCAAGCTCAAACCCTTCGTGACGGATACCGTCCACCTTCTCCATGATGCCTGTGAGCGCGGTGACCAGATGCTCTTCGAGGGCGCGCAGGGCACCTTCCTGGATATCGACCACGGCACCTACCCGTTCGTCACCTCCTCCTCAACCACCGCCGGAGGCGCGTGCACGGGAACCGGCGTGGCCCCCAATCGCATCGATCGAGTGGTTGGCGTGATGAAAGCCTACACCACCCGGGTCGGAGAAGGTCCGATGCCAACCGAGGACGATCTTCTCAGTGACCATTTCCATCAGATGGGCCGGGAATACGGCGCCACGACGGGACGGGCTCGCCGTTGCGGTTGGTTGGATGCCATCCTGACCAGACACGCTCGCATCGTCAACGGCATCAACGAGTTCGCGGTCACCAATTTGGACGGCTTGGACACCTTGTCCACGATCCGCGTCTGCACCGGCTATCGACTGGGAAGGAAAACGATCGACCGAATCCCCAACGCCATGGGGCAACTGGCTCAATGCCGCCCCGTCTATACCGAGTTTCCCGGTTGGGAACAATCGACAGAGAAATGCCGAAAATGGTCCGATCTGCCGCTGAACGCCCGGCGCTATCTCAGGGCCATCGCCGAACTCAGCGGGGCGAAACTCAGGATCGTGTCCGTGGGGCCGGCCCGGGCTCAAACAATCGAGCTTTAGCCATCACGGGGACGGCTTCCCCCGCAGTGACACGAGACCTCCGATGACTGCCTCGACCGCCCAGCTCAGTGAGAAGGCAAAAGCCTCCGTTCCCACCCATGTTGCCGTGATTATGGACGGCAATGGGCGTTGGGCGAAGAAGCGCCGGCTTCCCAGGGTTCAAGGGCATCGGAAGGGAGTGGACTCGGTACGAGCCGTTCTCCGCGCGGCGGGTGAGGTAGGGGTCAAATACCTCACCTTGTATGCCTTTTCCGTTGAAAACTGGAACCGGCCCAAAGACGAAGTCGATACCCTGATGAAATACCTCGCAAGGTATTTGCACGCGGAAATCCCTGAACTCAACAAGAACAACGTCAAGCTGGATGTCATTGGACAAATCTACAGACTCCCCGAGTTCGTCCAGGATCAGATCACGAAGACAAAGGCAGCTCTGGCCAAGAACACGGGCCTCACGCTCATTCTTGCTCTCAGCTATGGTGGAAGAACTGAGATTGTTGAAGCCTGCCGAGATCTCGCCCAGAAAGCGAAATCGGGCAGGATCGATCCCCAGGAAATCGACGAGATGATGTTTTCCCAGCATCTCTACACCCAGAACATTCCCGATCCGGATCTTCTCATTCGCACCAGTGGAGAAATGCGCGTCAGCAATTACCTCCTCTGGCAAATTTCCTACGCCGAATTCGTCGTCACGTCCACCCTCTGGCCGGATTTCCGTAAACCGCAATTCTTTGCGGCGCTTGAAGAATACACCCGACGCCACCGCCGCTTCGGAAAAATCTAGCGGCCGAAGTATTCAACCGATCCCGGATTCCAATGGCTCCTTCGACCAACAAGATTCAGATCTTTGTGCACCGTTTGGGAAGCACCCTCGTTTTGTGGACGATCGTGCTGGTGGCCCTGTTTGCCCCCAACGCCACGGTGGCCCAAAGCGCATTCCTGATCATCGTCTGTCTCCTGGGGACAATCGCCTATCGCGAGTACACCCTGATGGTTTTCAAGGCGTCCCCTCCCCTGCTTTGTTACGCCGCCACCCTTGCGGGCCTGGTTCTCCTCGCCTGGGAAGTCGCGTCGAACTGGCAGATTCCACCGCGTCTGACTGACCCAGCCCCCCCCATCGCGGAAGCAGGCGCCGCCGACGTCGTCCATATGACCTTCATCTCGACATCCGGTTTGCACCTTACCCTCGTGCCAACGGTCCTTTTTCTTTGGCTTGCCTTGGCAAAACTGAAGTCGCTTGGAACCCTCTCACTGACCGCCCTCTCGCTGACGCTCTTCGGATGGTTCTACGTTTTCTGGCTACTCTTGTTCATCGTCAGGATCTATTTCTCTCCAGGCGGTTCGGGAACCTGGTTGCTTCTCTATTTCATTCTGGTGACAAAATTCAGTGACTTGGGCGCTTACCTGGTCGGCTCGTTAGTGGGGCGCCACAAAATGGCTCCTCGCATCAGCCCAGGAAAGACCTGGGAAGGATTCGCCGGCGCTCTTGCTACTTCCCTGCTGATCAGCCTTCTCACCGTTTCCCTCGCAGGCAATGAACTGGCCATGCTCAGAGGCGGTCACGCCATCATTCTCGGACTCCTCATGGGCGGAATGGCGGTCGCCGGAGACCTGGTGGAGTCGCTCATCAAACGGGAAACTCAAACGAAAGATTCGGGGACGATTTTTCCAGGGATCGGGGGATGTCTTGATCTCATCGACAGTTTGTTGTTTAACGCCCCCATCTTCTACCTATACTTCCGCCTCGCCATCGTCACCTGAACCACATCATTCACCACATCGGAGAAAGAATGAAAAACGTTGTCCTCTTGGGAAGCACGGGATCGATCGGAACCAGCACGGTGAAGGTTGCCGAAGATCTTCCCGAGCATCTCCGTCTGATCGGTCTGGCCGCCGGGCGAAATGTCAACGACCTGACGGCACAAGCAACTCGGTTTCGCCCTCAACTGATCTCCATCAGCGACGCATCCCGATTCGAAGAACTCCAATCGAAGGCCCCAGAGGGCGTCAGGACCTGCTGCGGCGACGAAGGATTGCTCGAGCTCGCAACGCTCCCTGAGGCGGATATTGTTCTAATCGCCATCGTCGGCACCGCCGGGCTGCCACCGGCGCTGGCCGCCATTCGAGCCGGAAAAGATATCGCCGTTGCGTCCAAGGAGATTCTCGTGATGGCAGGGGAAATTGTCATGAGGGAAGCCAAGCAACACGGCGTCCGAGTACTCGCCGTCGATTCCGAACATTCGGCCATCTTTCAATGTCTCGATGACAAACCCCAATCCTCTGTCCGGCATCTTTGGCTGACGGCCTCGGGCGGCCCATTTCGCACCACCCCCCGGGAGGAATTCGCAAGCATTGGCTTGGAGCAAGCCCTCAAGCATCCCTCGTGGGATATGGGCCAAAAAATCACGATCGATTCGGCAACCCTCTTCAACAAGGGTCTCGAAATGATCGAGGCCCGTTGGCTATTCGACATCGAGATGCCGCGAGTCAGGGTCATCGTCCATCCTCAAAGCGTGATCCATTCCATGGTTGAATTTATCGACGGTTCAATCATCTCACAGCTCTCCACGCCCGACATGTGCCTCCCCATTCAATACGCCCTCACCTATCCGGAACGGATCGGAAGCGACCGGGTTCAGACCGATTTCGCCAAGATCGCCACCCTCACCTTCGAGGAGCCCGATCCCCATCGATTTCCGGCCCTCAATTTGGCTCGCGAAGCCGGCACCACCGGCGGCACGCTTCCGGCCGTCCTCAATGCCGCCAATGAAGTCGCCGTGGAAGCGTTTTGCAAGCAGCAGCTCAGCTTTCCGGGAATCACCGAAACGGTCAGCCAAACAATGGCGCGCCACGAGACCCAACTGCAACCCTCGCTCGATATGATCTTGGAGGCCGACCGCTGGGCGAGGATGAAAGCCACGGAGCTAGTTTCAGCCTAACCAACCGAGTCTGCTGTGGATCACACCTTCGTCCCGCACCCGCAAACCGACCCACTTTCCTGATGACCATCGACGATCTCATCGAAAACTTCGAACTCTTCGACGATTGGGACGATCGCTACGCCTATCTCATGGAATTAGGGAGCAAGATGCCGGAACTGCCGGAGGCCGAACGCATTGAAGCCAACCGAGTCAAAGGGTGCCAAGCCAGCGTCTGGCTGAAGGAAAGCATTCAACCCGGCCCCCCCAGACGCATCGACTTTCTGGCGGACAGCAATTCTCAGATTGTCAAGGGTCTGATCGCGATGCTTCGGCTGCTTTACTCGGGAAAAACCCCTGAGGAGATCTTGGCCGTCGATGCAAAATCAGTCTTTCAGCAATTGGGCCTCGACCGCCACCTGAGTCCCACCCGAAGCACGGGGCTGAACTCGATGGTCAAGAGGATTCGCACATTGGCGACCGAATCCAACGGCTAGGCAAACCGCTTGCGATAGGCGGAAAGGGGAAAATACCGGCCTGGACAGAGATTCTGCTCAAGATCCTTGTGGCCATACACCTTGGGCGTTCCGTAAATCAAATCGCGTTGGAGGAACTGGGTGAGATTATACAGCGCCGTCAGTTGCTTTGCCGTGGGCCGGCGCCGTTCAAAGTTGCCGACGAGGCAGATCCCCACAGACGTCTCGTTCAAACCGCGACTCCTCACATGTCCCCCGTGAATCTGTCGAATCCACCGGCGGCC
>DEAY01000287.1:15694-16829 GCA_002348345.1 Verrucomicrobia bacterium UBA2970 | reverse complement strand
TTGGGACGAACAACACACGGGACTATAAGGTATGGTCGTATACCTGGAACGTCGCTGATGTCCTTGGCTATTGTCGGTAACACCAAGTATGTGTCTTTTCCGTAGGTTCCAGCCTCTTGGTGCTCCAGAAGTAGGAACTTCTGCTGCATTTGAGGGTCAGGATTTGCTCGAAAGAACTCCGACTTGGTTGGTTTTCTACACGGTATTGTTGTGTAGACCTCTTCGACGCTCAGGTCGTCGAACGTTTGATCGATTCTGACCTTGTCGAGGTCAGCGAATATGTCATTAGACATTGTTTTACCTTTCTTATTGACGTGAATCTCATGCGTTCCGACGCATGAAAATTGGTTTGTGACAAAAAATCTCAGGGCACAGATATCTGTATAGGCACACTCAAAAGGGGGTGGCCTACAGGCTAGTCTGTGAGCTATGATTTTTTGTTTGAGTGGCAGGGGGGTGTCTCCGGACGGCCTTGACCTCCAATAAACCCAAGGCTTGCTTGACACTCTGGAGGTCAAAACGTACGCACCGTTTGCCTAGGCGCGTAATTGGGAGCTTTTTAGCCTCTACAAGCTTCTCCAGTTGACGAACAGAGATTTGGAGCTGGGCAGCTAACTCCGACTTGGTGAGATACGTTATGCAATCGATAGTATCGGACATAATGTTGCAGATTACTTGCTAATCTTTCCGCAACAAAAGGCAGACAGGCGCACATGTCAATACTTTTCTAACATATTGATTGTCAAACACTTACGACACTCACAGAAAAGAAGTAGGTGTTTCAATCTAAGTCACTCGAATTGGGTCAAACATATGATGCCAACAAAAATTTTGCCGTGAGTTTTCTGCTCTATGTGAAGCAAACATCTGGCATTTAAAGACATGCAAAATAAGCGTGAGCCATTTTGCCCCGTGAGTGTCTAATCTCCCAATAACTCTCGGCATCAGACTTTGTCACCAGTTCCCTATAATGTTTGTACAGCATCGAAGTGTCAGAGTGGCCAAGCTCCATGGCTGTCCGCTCAGGATTGCCGAACATGGCGTAGTGGTAAGAAGCAAACGAATGCCTGAAGTCATTGCTTCTACTTCTTCCAAGGGCAAGAGCCGACCAAGCATCGTCTAGTAGTCTTCGTAG
>DEAY01000287.1:2101-15292 GCA_002348345.1 Verrucomicrobia bacterium UBA2970 | reverse complement strand
GGATTGTTACGTGCCTTCGGCTGGAGGTCTTGGAGTTGCCAGCAGTGACCTCAATGAGCCCCGAATCAAGGTTCACATTGTCCCAATGAAGTTTGTCCAGCTCGGCTATCCTGAGACCAGCGAATGCAGCGATGGCAATGTACGCATGGATTCGTTGGTCCGCTAAGCCGAACAGTTTTCTCAACTGTCCAGGCGTGAGGATGGTGATGTCCTTGGTTGGAACCTTGACTTTGTCGATCTTGGCAACGGGGTTCTCATTCACAAAACCGTGTTTCAGAGCATACGAGAACAGGCCACTAATGACGGTTCGGTAATTGTTCATCGTCTGTGGTTCCACCCCTAGATCATGTATCCACAGCTCGATTTCCTTTGCTTTGATGCATTCGGCTATGGTTGCTCCAAAAGCCTCTGTGAAGCGCCCTAATCGGCTTCTGAGATCATCCAGGTGTCGTTTACGCTTCTTGCTCCTAGATTTTGACCCAAGGTAGTCTTCTACTAACTGCGCAATACTGCAGCTTTTCCTGGAGGCCTCAAGATGGGCCAAGTAGAAGTCCACAGCCTCCGAAAGGCTTCCTTTGAAAGGAGAAAGTCGCTCAGCGCATTGAACAGCCTCCAGCCTCAGATCATCACTGATCTCAAATGCCTTGTTCCCCAGATTCTCCAGCTCAATGAGAATCTGATCCTGACGAGTCGTGGCTTCTTTCTTGGTTCTGAAGAACTCCCTACGGCGCTTTGAATCCTTGGTGTAGGAGACCACCCATTTGCTAGTGGGAGAATGGTTGTAGGGGCCGACAGAAACGGAAGGTTTCCTCATGCGCTCATGGTCGCATCAGGGCAAATTGGTGTCAATTATCTGTCAATGGAAGGAAGCCCTAATTGGACGAATCTTCGTAAGTCCTTGATAGCGTGGAGCCAGTTGTCGGATTCGAACCGACGACCGACGGTTTACAAAACCGTTGCTCTACCACTGAGCTAAACTGGCGCGGGCGGGAGGTCAGCCAAGACGGCGACCCCCGAAACTTAGTCGCGCCAAGACCAGGTTTCAATGCCCAATCTCCCGGATTTCGTATTCCAACCCCCATCGCGATCAATCCCTCCCGCCCGGCCTCCGACCCCGTTGAGTCGTTGACGCCCAAGAGGGCTTCGGTAGCATCCCCTTCATGAAGCAACGAGTCCCCTTGGCGCTTGGTTCTCTCATCGCCCTCTTGGTCTTTCCATCGCCTCCCGTGGCTGGCGCAACCCACTATGAGGGGATCGATTCCGGGAGTTATCTCGGGCCGGTCCGTCTGGAGACAATCATCCCCGGGGATACGATCTTCAGCGAAGGCCCGGCGGTGGATGCCGACGGGATCGTGTTCTTCACCAATATTCCGGCCGAGCAGATTTTGCGCTGGGATCCGGTGACCCGTTCCCTGACGTCTTTCCGCTACCCGAGCCGAAAAGCCAACGGCCTTCGCTTTGATGCCGCGGGAAATCTGCTCGCCTGCGAGGGCGGCGCGGGTCAAGTCACGCGAACCGATCTGGATTCAAAACTCCTCACCGTGCTCGCCCACGCCTTTCGCAGTTTTCCCCTGGCGGCGCCCAATGACCTCGATTTCGATTCCAAGGGCCGAATCTACTTTTCCTCACGCCCCGGCGCAGCCGATCCCAAGGAGGGGAATGTCAATTCGGTCTACCGCATCGATCCCAACGGACGGCTGAAGCAAGTCCTCGCCTCGCCCGAGGTTCATATGCCCAACGGGCTGGTGATCTCGCCCGATGAGTCCACCCTTTACCTGATTGAAGCCCACCCGGATGCCCACCACCATCGCGATGTCCGGGCCTATTCCATCGACGAGAACGGCGATCTCGGGGGGGCCCGGATCGTCCATGACTTCTATCCTGGCCGCAGTGGTGACGGAATGTGTATTGATGCCGAGGGGAACCTCTACATCGCCGCCGGGCTTCACGCCACTCGAGACACCAGCGAGACGCTGGATACCAAACCCGGAATCCATGTCTTTTCCCCCGACGGCAGGTTGTTGGATTTTGTCGAAACGCCCGAGGATACGCTGACCAATTGCACCTTCGGCGGGGCGGATTTGAGGACGCTTTATATCACCTGCGGCACCAAACTCCTCAGCCTGAGAACTCGGATTGCGGGCAAGGCCTCTTATCGCCCCCGGCGCTGAGGTGGGAACTTCACCAGCCCCGGGAACATTCCGTGCTGTTCGTTGAGCCGGCTCCAGGCTCTCGAAAACTCCCGATTGTTTGATGCGCCCGAGTGAAGCCTGTAACCTTCCTCTCATCCGAATCGTCTTCTCTGGCAGTTCAAACGATGAATCTTCAGGGAAACTCGGCACCACACCGGCACTTCCAGGGGTTCTCTCGGGCGAATCGCTTCACCAGTGAGCAAATTTTGCGCACTCTCGTGTCAGGAGTTCGACGAGGGACTTTTTTTTCCAAACCGTAGAAAAGAGACCTTGATCGGCTCATCAAACCAACAAGACGCCCAATCCACATGCATATGAATTCCATGAAACCCATGTTCAAGACTCGATTCTTCGCTCTCATCGCGGGCACGATTCTCCTCAGCGTCACCGCCCAGGCTCAACGCGGCGGCTTCGACCGGGGTCAAATGATGGAGCGGCTGTCCGAACGCTACCAGGAGGTCCTCGAGGTTTCGGATGACGAGTGGTCCGTCCTCAAACCCATGGTCATCGGGATCGTTGAGAAACAATTCTCCGGTCGAACCTCCCGCTTCTCTGCCTTTAGTCGAGGCGGAAGTCGTGGTGGCCGCGGCGGGGATGGCAATCGCTCCAGCCGAAGCAGTCGCGGATCCGACAACCCCCTCAGCAAGGCCATCGAGAAGGGTGACGATGGGGCCATCAAGTCGGCCCTGGCAGCCCACCGGTCCGCACAAAAGAAACAAGCGGCCGAGTTGAAGAAAGCGCGCAACGAACTGCGTCAATTACTGACCCTGAAACAGGAAGCCAACCTGGTGCTGATGGGGCTTCTGGACTGAGCAAGCCAAGGCTCGGGCTCACCCGACCCCAAGAGACCAGTCTCATGACCGAACTCCTCGAACAAATGGTTGCCGCCCGGCAGCTCTCTTCCGCCGATGTCACCTCGCTGGAAGCGAAGGCCAGCCAGGGCCATTCCCCTCTGGTCGAGAACGAGGATTCGATCCTCCAATGGCTGGCGGACGAATACGGGGTGAGCTTTACCGATCTTGAATCGGTCGAACCGGATCGGGAACTGCTCTCGCAGTTCCCGGCCCGCGTGTTACTCAAGGAAGAGCTCCTCCCGCTCCGCCGGGTCAACGGCACGATCGAGGTGGCCACCAGCCGCCTCTTCGCCACCCGCGGCTTGGATACCCTGAAGACGATGACCGGGTTGAAACTCACCCCCGTCCTCGCGCCTTCGGGAATCATTCAGAAGGAGATCAAGAAGCGGCTGGGTGTCGGTGCCGACACGATTGACACCCTCAAGGAAGACGAGGCCTTCCAGGTGGTCGATGAGGGCTTCGCGGAAGACACCGATCTGGATAGCGCGGCCGAAGACGCCTCCATTATTCGATTCGTCAACCAAGTCCTCAGCGACGCCATTGAGCTCCGAGCCACCGATATTCATCTCGAACCGTTCGAAAACGAGCTCCAGATCCGCTACCGGATTGACGGCGTCTTGCAAGATGTTCCGGTTCCCGCCGAGATCAAACGCTTTCAACCGGCGATCGTTTCCCGCGTCAAGATCCTCAGCCATCTCAACATCGCCGAGAAACGGGTCCCGCAAGACGGTCGCATCAAGATCCGAGTCAACGAATCCGACGTCGATGTCCGCGTCTCCATCATCCCCATGCTGCACGGCGAAGCCGTCGTGATGCGTTTGCTGCGCCAGGATGGATCCGTCATCGGCCTGCGCCAGTTAGGCATGGCGGAACGCGAGTTGGGACTCTTCGAGCGGGTCCTGGGATTGCCGCACGGGATCGTTCTGGTGACGGGCCCGACGGGAAGCGGGAAGACGACAACGCTTTACACGGCCCTGGGCGAAATCAATGATATGGTGCGGAAAATCATCACCATTGAGGATCCGATCGAATACCAGATCCGCGGCATCAATCAAATCCAGGTCTCGGAAAAGGCCGGTCTCACCTTTGCCCGAGGTCTGCGAGCCATTCTGCGACACGATCCGGATGTCCTGCTCATTGGTGAGATTCGGGACAAGGAGACGGCCCAGATCGCCGTGCAGGCTTCCCTCACCGGTCACCTGGTGTTCTCGACCCTCCATACCAACGACGCACCCGGCGCGGTTTCACGCCTGATTGACATGGGCGTCGAGCCCTACTTGGTCGCTTCCTCGGTGGAAGCCGTGCTGGCCCAGCGTCTGGTCCGCCTTCTCTGTCCGGACTGCAAATCCCCCGACACCTCGGAGCGGATGAACAATGTGCGTCAACAACTGGGAATCGCCGCCGAGATCACGGTTTATCAGGCCAATGGGTGTGAATCATGCCGACAAACAGGATATCACGGACGGCACGCGATCTTTGAGATGATGGATATGACGGCCAAGATCCGCGAAATGTCCCTGCAACATCGCTCCAGCGGCGAACTCCGTGAACGAGCCAAGGCCGAGGGCATGACCTTATTGAACGACGACGGATGGCGGCTTGTTCATCAGGGCATGACCACCCCCGACGAGGTCATGCGCGTCACCAAAGACGAGCAAGCGATTGTCGCAAAGGGATAAGCGATCATGGCGGCATTCGAGTACAAGGCAATTCAAGCCGACGGATCGATGACCCGGGGCATTCTCGAGGCCGCCGGCCGGTCGGAGGCCCTCAAACAGATCGCCTCCGAGGGCATGAAGCCTGTCAAGATTGAGGAGACCCAGAGCGATTCCGGAGCCGGCGGGGGCTCTTTCGAGCTTCCATGGAAGTCGAAGAGAATCACCTTCAGCATGCTGGAGAATTTTACGCGCCTCCTCTCCAGCCTCCTGGCCGCCGGCGTTCCCCTGAGCCGCGCGTTGGTCATCCTTTACCGAGAAGCCGCGACCCCCGCGGCTGGCGCCAAGTGGAGGGAAGTTCACGACTTTGTGGTCGACGGCATGTCCCTGGCGGATGCGATGTCAAAATCACCGGAAACCTTCCCACGCGTTTACGTCGCGATGGTGCAAGCCGGGGAAACGGGCGGTTTTCTCGATCTGGTGCTGACACAGATCGCCGACTTTCAGGCACGGGACAAGGAACTGCGATCCAAGGTTCTCTCCGCGGCGATTTACCCACTGGTTCTGGCCGCCCTGGCGATTGCCGTTCTTATCTTTCTCCTGGTGTTCTTTATCCCGCGCTTCACCACTATCTTTGAGGGCTTTGGCGCCGCCCTTCCCCTCCTGACTCGGGTGATTGTCAGCATCAGCGACTTTTTCCAGAATTACGGAATCTTTCTCGGAATCGGCTTCTTCTTTGCCCTTTATCTTGGCAAACAGTGGCTCGCCACGGACAAGGGGCGGCGGCTCTGGGAAGGCTGGCTGTTGAATGCTCCCATCGTCGGCCCCCTGAGCGGGCGCTTCGCCATGGCCCGGTTCTGTCGCATGCTGGGCACACTGATCGCCTCCGGCGTGCCACTGGTCAACGCCCTGAATGTCGCTCGCCGGTCAATCGGGAATCAGATCCTCGTCGATGCGGTTGCCTCCAGCATCGAACGCGTCAAGCAAGGCGACCAATTGGGCAACAGCCTGCGGGAGTGCAAGAAACTCTTTCCCGGTTCGGTGATTGAGATGATCTCCGTCGCGGAAGAGAGCGGCCGACTGGACGAGGAGCTCATCCGCCTGGCGAACGTCACAGAAAAGGAACTCGACCAGGAACTGAAGACCGCCGTGGCGCTCATGGAGCCTGCCATGCTGTTCATGATCGCGGGATTTATCGGCACTATTTTCGTCGGCATGGTGATGCCGATTTTCACGATTCAAGATTACATCAAATAAAAGGAAGCCTATGAAACGACCCGCTGTGTCCATCTCAAAGACCCGTCGCCGCCGGCAATCCGGCTTTACGCTGGTCGAAATGCTCCTGGTTCTGGTCATTCTCGCCGCACTTGCCGCTGTCGTCGTACCAAAGTTCGCCGGTCGTTCGAAGCAAGCCAAGGTCACGGCGGCACAGAGTCAGATCTCCAATCTTGAAATCGCCCTGGACTCCTTTGAGGTCGACAACGGATACTATCCCAAGGGCGGGGATGGCCTCACCGAACTGGTCGATCCTCCCAGCAACGCCCCGGACTGGCGCGGACCCTATATCAAGAAGGGCGTTCCGGTTGATCCCTGGGGCAATCCCTACGTCTACGACTACCCCGGTCGAAAAAACTCCAATGGCTACGACTTAAGCTCCAACGGCCCGGACGGCCGAACTGGAGGGGATGATGACATTACCAACTGGGCCAATTGAATCGGCACGAGCCCGAGCCTTCACCCTCCTTGAACTCATCTTGGTGTTGGGGTTGCTGGCGACCGTTCTCGGAGTGACCGCGCCCGCCCTCTCACGATTCTTTGGAGGCCGAGCGCTCACCGAAGAAACGCGTCGCTTCGTCGCCCTCACCGACCACGGAAGCAATCAAGCGATCAACGAAGGCGTACCCATGGTCATGTGGATCGAAGCGGCCCAAGGCGAATACGGACTCCGCCCGGAAACCGGTTACCCGACCAACCGCCAGAATTCATTTCGTTACCGCGTTGATGAGGATCTCACCCTCGAGATTGAGTCGACCCCATTGAATCAACTCAACACCACAAAAACACCCTCGATCCTTTTTCTCCCCGATGGATCGATCTCGGAAAACAGCCTCTACAGCATCCTTATCAAGGATCGCCGTGAGGGCGTCAATCGAATCGCTCAGAACCACAACCGCCTTTCTTTTGAAGTGCGCGACGAACAGGATGATCAGGAGCTCTTACTCCGGCCGTAGGCGGCGCAAGGACGGTGGGTTCACCTTCGTCGAGGTGCTCGCCGCGATGCTTTTCATGGCGATCGTGATCCCGGTCGCCGTCCAAGGCATCGCGCTGGCGAATCGAGCGGGTGTCATCGCCGAACGCAAGACCGTTGCCGCCCAGTTGGCCGATTCCTTTCTCACCGAACTGGTGGTGACCGAGACCTGGCAGAACCAGCCCGGCTCCGGCACGTTTCCGGGGATTCACCGCGAATACGAGTGGCGTTTGGAACAACGGAACTGGGACATCGACCCCTTGATCTACCTGGAAGTTCAGGTCGCCTTCACGGTGCAAGCGCAGGAACACCTGGTTCGAACCAGCACCCTCATCGAGGAGCCCGAGGAATGAACGCTATCCGGAAGCCCTCCTCCCTCCGCAAGCGATCGGGCTTCACCTTGATCGAGGTCCTCTTCGCCACCTTGGCTTTTTCAATCGTGCTCGCCGCGATCAACTCGGTGTTCTACACCAGCATTCGATTGAGGGAACGCGTCTCCGCCAAACACGCCATCTTCACCCCTCGGATTCAAGCCCTCGAGCTCATCAAGCAGGACCTCCGCGCCACATTCTTCAGCGAGGGATTTCGCGCCGATCGGTTTCTGGCCGAACCGTTATCCGGGTCGAATACGAATACCGACCACTTGCAATTCTTCACGGCCAGCGGCCAGACCCGGGAGGAAGCGCCTTGGTCCAACATCCAAATGGTTCAATACTATTTAGCGCCCACCCTCGACCCCCGTAACGATCCCAACTCTCTCGATCTCGTTCGGGCCGTGACGCGCAACCTGTTAACGAGCACGGTTCCGCCTCCCATCGAACAACCGCTCGTCAACGGCGTCCGCTCGTTCAATTTGAACTTTTTCGACGGGGAAATCTGGCAGGAAACCTGGGACTCGGACTTGCAGGACCCGGTGCTTCCCAAGGCGGTTCAAATCTACTTGGAATTCGACACCGATACCGACGCCGATACGCAACGCGGCCAGTCGCCCCCTTCCCTCACTCACGTGGTGAGCATCCTTGAAGCGCCTCGACAAGGGGAAGACGAAGAGGGTGAAGCGGCGGACGGGGAGGACGGCGCCTCGAGCAGCGACAACCCCGGCGGCGGATCGCCCACAACCGGGGGCGGGAGCGGTCAAGCGGGCGCCACCAATTTCGGCGACCAAGGACAGCAAGGAGGACGGAACTAGCATGAATATTCCTCACCCTGCTCCCCGCCAGAATCGAGGGTCGGTGCTGATTATCGTCCTTTGGGTCACCTTGGGACTGGTCACGATCGCTCTCCTCTTCGGACATTCGATGATGCTCTCGTTCCGAGCGGCGGAACATCGCGCCGCGGGTTGGCAAGCCGAACAGGCGATCGAGGCGGGGCTTCGCTATGCGATCTACAAGCTCAAGAATCTAGAGGACCGCGGGTCCATTCCCGTGCTGGCACCGCATCAGGCTGGAATGGTTCCCGTGGGAGAGGCGTTCTTCTGGTACATCGGCCGAACCAATACGTTTCTGAGTGCGTTCCTCCCCACCTTCGGCATTCAAGATGAAGCCGCCAAACTCAACTTGAATACCGCGACGCAGGAGATGCTGGAAGGCCTCCCCAACATGACCCCGCAATTCGCCGCCTCGATTGTCGATTGGCGCGATGAGGATGACGAGCTGACCGAAAACGGAGCCGAATCCGCAACCTATCTCCAGATGGATTCCCCCTACGAGGCCAAGAACGCCCCCTTCGATTCCATTGACGAACTCCACCTCGTCTACGGGGCGCAACCCCAATTCCTCTACGGGGAGGACATCAACCGCAATGGCATCCTTGATCCCAACGAAAACGATGGCGACCTCACCTACCCTCCCGACAATAAGGACGGTCGCTTGGAACCCGGCATTCTCGAATATGTCACGGTCTACACGTCCGGCCCCGATCCCGAGGCGGAGGGGACACAGATGATTGATCTCAACAACGACGATGACGACCAACTCAGCACCCTTTTGGAAGAAACCTTTGGGCAGGCGCGTGCCCAGGAACTGAACGCGCCGGGAGGCCAAACCTACGAAAGCATCCTGGAATACTTCAACTTCTCCGGAATGACCGAGGAGGAATTCGCACAGATCGAAGGTCAAATCACCGTTTCCAACGAAGAAATCGAAGGCGGCTTGATCAATGTGAACACGGCCAGCGAAGCCGTCCTGGCCTGCATTCCGGGGATCGGGATAGAGAACGCGGCGACCGTGGTCGCCCAGCGCCAATCCAATGAGCCGGGAACGGCAACCGTGACCTGGATCAGCAACATCCTGGACGAGGATGCGGTGGAGGATGCCTCGCCTTACTTGAGCGGCACCACCTCTCACTACCTCATCGATATCGCCGCCGTGGGGCGCGGGGGCAAAGGCTACCGGCGCACCCAATTCGTCATCGCCACCGACGGGGAGGAACCCCGCATTATCGCCCGAAAACACTTGCCGCGATCGGGCTGGGCACTGGGCGAACCAACCCGGCTGTGGCTCGCCGAAAACAAGCAAAACCCATTGCGTTCATTTTGAATCCCTTTAAACCCCAACCCCTTGCGTCCCTCTTGGCCCTGTCCTTCTACGGTCGCCGTGTGAGCGCGATTGCAATGAAGCGGATCAACGGCCAGGTCCGAGTGGTCGGCCAAGCACGCACCATGCTGTCGCTGGATCCGCTGACCCAAAGTGAGGAACTGGTGGCCCAGGAACTCCGTGGTTTTCTGGACCAACACGAACTTCGCGAGACCAAATGCTTGGTTTGTTTACCATCCAACCTGGTGTTGACGACATCGATCGAGATTCCGGAGCTGTCCGAAGAGGACCGCCAAAGCTACCTTGATCTCCAGGCCGAAACCGAATTCCCCTTCGCTGCCGATGAGATCAGCCTGAGCTCGGTAGCCTTTCAAGCCCCCGATCAATCCCGCCACGCCACGCTGGCAGCACTCCCGAAAACGCAGGTGGGGCGCCTTGAACGAATCCTCCAACAAGCCAAGCTGCGCCCCATCAGCTTGACGCTGGGCATCCAGCCGTCCCCGACGATCGAACCCAGCTCGCCCCATCTCATCCTGAATGTTCATCCGGATCACGTCGACCTTGCGATCCAGTGCGACAACGGCTACGCCGCGATTCGTTCCCTGGATGAGGTCTACGAAACCGAGGGTGCGGACCAAGTCCTCGACCATGACCTGTTGCAGCGGGAGATCAAGATCACTCTCGGTCAGCTGAGCGGTGCCGTTCGACCTCACCTCAAGCATGCCATCGTCAGCCACGACTCGCCTCCGGGTGCTGACGCTGCCGAATCACTCCAATCCACCCTCCAAGGGATGGGCCTCAAGACCACTCCCGTCCCATCCGAACACAACCCCCTTCACCGGGCGGCAGAGTCCTTCCTGATCAATCAGAATTCACACCTGGAGTTCCTGCCCCCCAAGGAGACGCAATTTCAGGCGCTCGCCAAGAAGGTCTCCTCCCGGAGGAATGCCTGGGTGGGCGGTTCCGTGGGGGCAATCGTGGCCCTCACCGTCATCGTTTATTCGATCCAGGGATACCGACTCCGGTCGCTGGAGAACGAATGGGCCGGCATGGCCGACACCGTCACCGAGTTGGAAGCGCTTCAGGGAAGAATCCGTCAATTCCGTCCCTGGTTCACGCGATCCGTCGAAAGCCTGGAAATTGCCAAACAACTCTCTGGCGCATTTCCGCGTGAAGGATCCCTTTGGGTCAAATCGGTCCAGATCAAGGAAAACCAACAGGTTCTCTGTTCCGGCTCCGCTCGCAACAACCAGGAACTGCTCACCGTGATGGATGAACTCCGGGGGATGGAACACATCTCTGAACTCATGCTGCAACAAGTTCGCGGCGAAGCACCGGTTCAGTTTGCATTTCAATTTCAATGGAAGTCAGGAGGTCAATGATGGCGACTCAGAATCGAGAACGACTTCTTCTCATCACGGCCTTGGCCGCGGTCGGCATCCTGGCCGCCGACCGGCTGATTCTCGCACCCCTGGGAAATCTGTGGGTGGAACGGTCGGAGAGAATCACCACCCTGCGGCAATCGATCGAAAGAGGAACAAGTCTCCTCGATCGAGAAACCACGATCACACGCCGGTGGGAAGAGATGCAACGCACGGCGCTCGTGGCAGACGATTCCTCGGCCGAGGATGCGGTGCTGAAGGCAGCGAACCGATGGAGCCGTGACAGTGACATGACCTTCAAGTCCTTCAAACCCCAGTGGATCGACGGCGACGAGGGGTTTCGAACCTACGACTGCCGGGCTCTGGCGGAGGGGGATTTGCCATCAATCGCGAAATTTGTCTTCCAGCTTGAAACCGATCCCCTCGCCGTCCGGGCCGAGGAGATCGAAGTCACCTCGCGCGACGATTCCGGAAACAATCTAACCCTCGCGATTCGATTCAGCGGCTTACAATTCCAACCAAGCGACAAATGAACGCTCATTGCCAAGTAATCAAATCATGGTGGAAGGCCTCGTTGAGCCTCTGGGTTTTCGTCGCCCCCTCCTGGATACCAGCCGAGGAAACCGCACCGAAGACGACGATCCCGGCTGGGATTTCCTTCGAATCCTACACCCTTGTGCTGGACAACAATATCTTCGACGCCAATCGACAGGACCGGGCTCGCCTCGAGGCCGAACGCCGCCGGGCCCTCGAAGATACCGTTCCCGTCGACCGATTCTCCCTGGTGGGGACCATGCAGCACGATGGAAAGGCCCTCGCCTTCTTCTCGGGCACCTCCAGCGAGTATCGTGTGGTTCTCAAACCCTCGGAGGAAATCGCGGGGTTTGAGGTGAGGGAGATCAGGGACAAACAGATCGTCATCCAAAGGGATGACCAACGAATCGAAATCGCCGTCGGCATGGGCCTGAGCCGTCAGGGAGAGGATCCGTGGGAACTCATCCATGAGACCGGTGCCGATTTTCGAGGCGCCCCCGGTCAGAAAAGCCGTTCGCGTTCGTCGATTGGCTCCTCTCCATTTTCCCAGCCCGAACCCGCCACGCCAGCACCAACGACTTCATCGGATGCCCCCCCCCGCTCGAGTGAGTCGTCTAAGAGTGATATCCTCAAGAGAATGATGGAGCGGCGACGTCAACAAATGAATCAATGAAACCCATGAAACACATCAAACCAGCTCTCGCCATGGCACTCGCCATCGGGGCCGCTCTCTGCGCCCCCGGCGCTCAAGGCCAAGATGCCACCATCAAGTTCAACTTTCGGGGGGCGGACATCGAAACCGTGCTGGACTACGTGAGTGAGGCCGCCGGATTCATCATCGTCATGGAAACGGACGTGGAAGGCGAAATCAACGCGTGGAGCAATCAGCCCATCAGCGCCGACGACGCCGTGGAACTGCTGGACACCCTGTTGGCGGACAAAGGCTACGCCATCGTCCGCAACAAGAGGATTCTCAAGATTGTCGACCAGGACGAGGCCCGCAAATACAACCTGCCGGTGAACAAGGGAGCCAACCCGGCGGAGATCCCGACCACCGACTCGATGGTGACCCAGATCATCCCGGTCCGCTATGCCGATGCCACCCAGTTGATCGAGGACCTGAAACCGCTGCTGCCGGATGACGCCACGCTCACCGCCAATCAGAGCAGCAATGCCCTGGTGCTCACCGACCGGCAAGCCAGCATCCACCGGATGGCCGAGATCATCACCGCCCTGGACACCTCCATCTCAAGCATCTCGACCATCCGGGTCTTTTCGCTGGAATACGCGGATGCGGAAGAACTCGCGGAAGTAATCGATGACATCTTCGAACAACCGCGGGACAGTTCGAGAAGCAGCAGAAGCAGCAGTCGCTCTCCCTTCGCTCGTTATTTTAGTTCCCGTGGAAGCTCTTCTCGCGGAGAGGGCGATCGAAGCAGTAGCCGGAGCAGTGGTCCCAGCGAGGCCCGCCAGGCGGCTTCCAATGTGGTGGCGGTCGCGGATACGCGAACCAATTCCTTGGTCGTCTCCGCCCCGGCGGAATACATCCCCACCATCGAGGAAATTGTCACCAAAATCGACCGCGTGGTCGACGACATCACTGAAATCGCCGTTTATCACCTGGAGCACGCCGACGCCCAGGAGACCGCCCAGATCCTGACCGGCTTGTTCGATGACCAAAGCGACAACAATAACGGCAATGTCCGCTTTGGTGGACGAGGAAGCTTCTTCAGCCGAAGCGGATTTGGCGGCAGTTCCCGCAGCGGGAGCAGTCGCGGCAGTCGCGGCAGTC
>DEAY01000287.1:0-1785 GCA_002348345.1 Verrucomicrobia bacterium UBA2970 | reverse complement strand
GCGGCAGTCGCGGCAGTCGCGGCAACGATCAAAGCCAACGGCTGCAGCAGCAGCAGACGGTCGTTGCGGTCGCCGATCCCCGCACCAACTCCGTCATCGTGAGCGCTTCGGCGGGTCTCATGGAACAGATCAGCCAGATGATCGGCCAGCTGGACAATGATTCCTCTCGGAAACAAAAGGTCTACGTCTATTCCCTCGAGCACGCGGATGCGGACAACGTCGCCGAAATCCTCCGAGGCATGTTTGAAGACCGCCTCAACGGGGCATCGCGAGCGGCCACTCGACAAAACAATCAACAGAACAACCCGCTCAACAATCGAACCGTCACTCCCCAGGGATTTGGCAGCGGTAACGGCAATTAATCAGACGCCATGGATCACAAGACGATGCGCCATCTTTCCTCAGTATTCATCAGGCCCCAAGGTTCGTTTTTTTTCGCCTTGGCCTTCTGCTTGATCTCATTTGCTTCCCTTCCCAAAGGCAACGCCCAAGGGTTTGGCGGGGGCGTTGGGGCCGGCGGAGCCGGACAAAATGGGCAACGGCAGTATTTCAACAATACGATGTTGGGAGACGCCTTAATCGAGATCGATCCGGAAACGCGTTCGCTCATCATCATCACCGACGAGGAAACCAATTCCCACATCAACCAGGTGATCCAGGAACTTGATCAACCCAAACCTCAAGTCTTGATCAAAGTGGTCTTCGTCGAAGTGACCCATCGCGACGACCTCGATTTCGGAATCGAAGGCTCGATCAACTACACCCAGAACGGAGGGACCACATCGACGGTCATCGAGAGCCTCTTCGGGGCCGCCACCGCCAGCCAAGGGGGCTTTTACCGTCTCCTCGACAACGACTTCTCGGTCACCGCACGCGCCATGGCAGAGGCGGGAAATTTTGAGGTCCTCTCCCGCCCCTCCATTCTTGCCCGCAACAACCAGGAAGCCATCATCACCGTGGGGCAGGAGGTGCCTTTCATTCGCAACACCCAGATCAGCAACACCGGCCAGCAAATCAACACGGTGGAATACGAAGATGTCGGGATCATCCTCCGGGTCACGCCGTTCATCACCTCGGACGGACTGGTTGAAATGATCGTGGCACCCGAGATCTCAACGATCACCGAACAGACCATTCCCATCACCGACAATGTCAACGCGCCAGTCATCGCCAAGCGCTCGGCGGAAACCGTGGTGGTCACCGGAAACGGAAAGACCGTCGTGATCGGCGGACTCATGGAACGCAACAAGACCGAATCGATTCGCAAGGTCCCGGTTCTGGGCGACATTCCCGTCCTGGGTTGGGCGTTTCGCCGCAAGATCAAGGAAGACACCAAGACCGAGCTGCTCATTTTCCTGACCCCCTATGTGGTCAATCTGCCGAGTGAACTGGAGGCGCTCACCCGAGACGAAACCGACAAAACGGAGCTCACTCCCAACGTCTTGCCTGGCGAACCCCTGAGCAAGTACATCGACAACTCGACGGTGATCATGGATCCCACGCGACGGACCGAGAAGCCTCGAAAGCGTTCGAAAAAATAGCGATCTCCAACGAGATATCGGCTAGGGTCGGGTTGAAATCGTCGGACAACCTTTCCGACGAGCGCGTATGAAACGCCGGTTCTCAGCACAGCTTGCCTTTGCCGTTCTCGCGGCCACCTGGGGCGTGATTCTGTGGTGGCAGTCCTTTGAGCACCGCCGCGTCGTTGAAGCCGAGCAGCAGTCCCTCATTCTGCGGGCGAACGATATCGCGACGTCGGTCGGAGTGGTGATTCGATCCCAACGC
>DEAY01000285.1:437-4894 GCA_002348345.1 Verrucomicrobia bacterium UBA2970 | reverse complement strand
AAGATCGTCAATCTAGGGTGCATTGAGACGGGGTGGGGAAAGTGGCATGAATTCGAGTTAACTTGACCCCTGATGATGTTTCTCTTGAGTATTCAAAGCTCATTGTGGCAAGGCTACTCTCGATCTTTCGTTTTAGTTGGCCCTATATCCAAGCGTATCGATGGCGCTTGTATGGGGCGATTCTTGCCGGAATTGTTTTTGGCCTTTCGAACGCGGGCGTCCTCGGTCTGACAAGGACGTTGTTGAACCGACTTGACCCTGAGCCGGAGGCGATTCCGAAGTCAGAGGGAGACCCATCGCGATTCGAGTGGGTCATGGATCGGCTTTCGCCGGCGCTTTCGGACTCGATTGGTGCCGCGGTCCTCGCGCTGAGAACCGCGGCCGAACGGGGCCTCGATCTCTTTTTCCCTGAGATGGGGGTTCCGATCACCTGGTTGCAAGCGATCGGTGCGATTCTTGGCTTGCCTATCTTGGTGTCGATCCGGAGTGCCGGGCAATACCTCAGTGCCTACTGGATGTCTTGGGTGGGAGAGCGAATGGTCAATGATCTCCGGGTCGAGGTGCTGGATCGATTGAGTCAGCTTTCCTTGAACTACTTCAATCAGGCCAAGATCGGCGACATGATCACTCGGATCAACGGGGATACCTTGATGCTGCAGCATTGCATCAGCCATGGGGTCAAACACAGTGTGACCGATCCGGTGACGATCTTGGCGGTCTTTGTATTTTTGTTGGTATCAGATTGGCAACTCACCTTGATCGTGATGTTCCTCCTTCCCGTCTGCCTTTTCCCGGTGATCATATACGGAAAGAAGGCGCGCCAGGCCTCCAAGAAAAAGGTCAAGGCAAACGTGACCCAGGCAAGTCTGATTGTTGAGATGCTTTCGGCCATTCGCGTGGTGAAGGCCTACTCGCTGGAAGCGCGTGAGGTGGGGCGATTCCGGGCACTCTCTCGGCAAATATTCGGGCATACCATGAAGGGAATTCGCGCCCATGGGATCGTGGGGCCGATTATTGAAACCGTCTCGATGATCGCGGTGGGAGCGTTGATCGTGTTCGTGGTTCACACCCAGCGGAGCGTCACCGATTTGGTGATGTTTTTTGCCGGGATCATCATGTTTTACATGCCCATTAAGAAACTCGCCAAGCTCCACGTGCTCTTTGAGCAAACCAGTGTCGGGGTGCAACGCTTGGAGTCCGTGCTTGCCGAAGTGCCTGAGGTGGCCGAAAAGCCCTCGGTCGAGGCCGTGGACCAGTTCGATCATGCGATCGTCTTTGATCGCGTCTCCTTTGCTTATGGGGATGAGTTGGTGCTGAATGATGTGAGCCTTCGGATTCCACGGGGGCGGCGGCTCGGGATCGCCGGGGCGAGTGGCTCGGGGAAGAGTACGCTGATCAACCTTCTGTTCCGATTCTTCGACCCGATGAGCGGTCGGATCCAGGTGGATGGGCGGGAACTGACCGACGTCAAATTGAAATCCTATCGCCAATTGCTGGCTCTGGTGAGCCAGGATGTCGTGGTATTTGATCAGTCCGTGGCGGATAACATCGCCAGCGGACGCCCAGGTGCCTCGATGACAGCTATCCGAGAGGCAGCTCGGCAGGCCCATGCCGTGGACTTTATCGAATCCCTGGAGGATGGATTTGAGACTCGGTTGGGGGAACGGGGCGTGACGCTCTCCGGGGGGCAGCGTCAGCGGATCGCCATTGCCCGGGCTTTTGTTCGCAACGCGCCGATATTGGTCCTGGACGAGGCAACCGCCGCTCTGGACGCCAAGGCCGAGGAGGAAGTTCAGCGTGCGATTGACGAATTGGCGGAGAATCGGACGGTGATTTGCATCGCCCATCGTCTCGCCACGCTCCAGGGGATGGATGAGATCATCGTTCTCGACCAGGGCCGAATTGTCGAACAGGGGGCCTACGAGGTGCTCCTGTCGCAGAACGGATTATTCGCGCAAATGGCTAATCGCCAAGGAATTGCGATCCAGGGATCCGAATCCGAGGGTGCTGGTGATGGCGGTGTTGGGCGCTGATGGCCGCCTTTTTCGGTAACCGCCTCTCCCGGTCTGGGTGGCGGCCTGCATCTTGGTGGGATGTCGGGGCCGTTCTCGTTTGAGTCGCCGGTGCAGCCGGTGCGACGCCAAAAACCGTTGACCTGACTGGGTTGCATTCCTTAGGTTTCGGGGCACGAATCGTATCCCAAACAACTGCGTGATTTGATAGACGGATGACAAAAGAAAGCGAGACGACTGCCAAGGGCGGGCTAGAGGGAGTGGTGGCCGCGAAGACCCGCCTGAGCGCGGTGAAAGGTGCCGATGGAGAGCTCATTTACTGTGGTTACAACATTGATGAGCTTGCAGGGAATGTGATCTTTGAGGAAGTCGTTCACCTCCTCCATCATGATCATCTCCCCAATCAATCGGAATTGGATGAACTCCGTTCCAGTCTGGTCGGATTCCGAGAGCTGCCCCAGGGGGTGGTCGATTTGATCCAATCTCTCCCCTCCGATACCGCGCCGATGAACGCGATTCGAACCGTCGTGTCGGCGTTGGGCTGCTTTGATCCTGCCGCAGAGGACGATTCGATGTATGCCCAGCGGCGGAAAGCCCTCCGGCTGATCGCCCAGATTCCGGTGGCGACGGCTTACTTCCATCGGTCCCGAGAGGGGAAACCCTTGGTGGCTCCCAATCCGAAACTCAGTGAGGCCGCCAACTTTTTGTACATGATCAATGGCGAGGAGCCTTCCGAGGACACCGTCAAGACCATGGATATGTGCTACGTCTTGCATGCCGACCATGGAATGAACGCGTCCACCTTTAGTAGCCGTGTGACGATCGCCACCCTCAGTGATATGTATTCCGCCATCTGCTCCGCCATCGGAACGTTGAAGGGCCCCCTGCACGGGGGGGCGAACGAGGGGGTGATTCGGATGCTCCAGGAGATCGGCTCGCTGGATAAAGTGGACGCCTATGTCGAGGAATGCCTGGCCCAGAAGAAGAAGATCATGGGGATTGGCCATCGTGTCTACAAGGTATTGGATCCCCGCGCGCCCCATCTAAAACGAATGGCGCAGCGACTCAGTGCCGAGTTGGGCGAGGCGAAATGGATTCAGATGAGCGAGCGGATCGCGGAGATGATGCTGAAGGAAAAGGGGCTTCACGCGAACGTCGATTTTTACTCGGCGACGGTCTACTATTCCCTCGGGATTCCGATCGATCTCTTTACCCCGATATTCGCTATTTCTCGGACGGCCGGGTGGACGGCCCACGTGTTGGAGCAACTTTCGGACAACCGTCTCATCCGGCCGCAGAGTCAATATGTGGGGCCGACCGGGCTTCAGGTCAAGCCGCTTGCCCAGCGATGATCATAGGCTGAGGGTCAATTCAAGTCAGATTCCTCTAGGAGCGGGGTGAGGGTCCCTCGCCGGGCTTCTTCTTGACGCATCATGAACATACACGAATACCAGGCGAAACAGCTATTGGCGAAATCGGGAGTGGCGGTCCCATCGGGTGAACCGTGTTCCGCGGTGGCGGAGGCTCGATCGATCGCGGATCGGCTTTTTGAGGACGGCGCTGGAAGGGTGGTTATCAAGGCGCAGATCCATGCGGGTGGACGGGGCAAGGGCAAGTTCAAGTCAGGGTTTCTGGGAGGGGTTCATCTCTGCCAATCCGCCCAAGAGGTTGAAGAGAAGGCCGAGGCCATGTTGGGAGAGATCCTGGTCACCAAGCAAACCGGGGAGGCGGGGCGACAAGTCAACACCTTACTGGTGGCGAGTGCTGAGAACATCCTCAAGGAGTTCTATTTGGCCGTGTTGCTGGACCGCGGCACGGGACGCCCGGTCGTGATGGCCAGCACGGAGGGAGGGATGGATATCGAGGAGGTGGCGGAGAAGACACCTGAGAAAATTGTCCGGGTCGGGATTGATCCGCTCCTGGGGATGATGCCGTTCCAGGCTCGACAAATTGCGGTCGGTTTAAGGGTGGCGCCGGAGTTGATTGGATCGACGGCGAAGCTGGTTCTGGGAGTCTATGATGCTTTCTGGAAAAACGACGCGTCACTGGTTGAGATCAATCCCCTCTGTCTCGTCGAGGACGGTGAAGGGAAGCAGAGTATTTGCGCGGTCGATGCCAAGGTTTCGGTCGACGACAATGCGCTCTACCGGCAACGCCATGTGCAGGCAATGCGGGATCTAGGGGAAGAGGCCCCCTTGGAAATCGAGGCCAGCAAGTTTGATTTGAATTATATCAAGCTCGACGGGAGCATCGCTTGCTTGGTGAACGGGGCAGGGTTGGCCATGGCGACCATGGATATCATCAAACATTTTGGTGGAAACCCCGCCAATTTTCTCGACGTGGGAGGGGGGGCCAGCAAGGAGCAAGTGACAGCGGCTTTTCGGATCATTCTGAGCGATCCCAATGTGAAGGGAATTCTGGTGAATATCTTTGGCGGGATCATGC
>DEAY01000285.1:0-128 GCA_002348345.1 Verrucomicrobia bacterium UBA2970 | reverse complement strand
TGAATATCTTTGGCGGGATCATGCAGTGTGACGTGATTGCCGAGGGCATCGTTGCGGCGGCCAAGGAAACTCAGCTCGCCTTGCCCCTGGTCGTTCGGTTGGAAGGAAACAACGTGAAGCTTGGAAAG
>DEAY01000068.1 GCA_002348345.1 Verrucomicrobia bacterium UBA2970 | reverse complement strand
CCCGGACGATTGGGATCATAACTCGGATAATTCGCCAACGCTAGGATCGCTCCCGTCTGGGGTTGCATGACGACGACCGTGGCGGTCAACGGCCTCGACTGCTCCACTCCGCTCTGAAGTTCTTCCTCAACAATCGCTTGAACCCCCGCGTCCAGAGTGAGGTGGACATTGAGCCCATCGACAGGATCGACATCCATACTTCGAAGGGAAACTAACTCTCGGCGACGACTGTCGGTTTCGGTCATTCTCCAGCCGAGAACCCCTTGAAGGTGAGAATCGAACACTGCTTCAACGCCGGCCTTTCCCTGAGAGAAGAAAACGGATTGACGGCCCACGGTTTTTTCCTGGAATTGCACGAACCCGAGAACATGGGCTGCCAGCGAACCATTGAGATACACCCGGCGGTGGCTGTCCACCGATTCGGTAAAGATTCCCCATCGCTTGAGCCCAACGAGAAACTCCCGCTCATCCTTGGTTAAGGCTTCCTCATCATCAAGTTCCGCGTTCCGAATCACCTCACGGAGCGCAGCCCACTTTTCTTCGCTCAACCGGACTTTGAGACGCACGTGGGGATCAATCGCGACCTCGCCCTTGGCATTGGTGTATTCTCGAGGACGGAGTCGTTCTTGCAGAGCCAGTTCGTCAACGCCGAGGTGAGGTGCCAAGAGAGCCGCGAGGCGGGCATAATAATCGCCAATCCGACTCGGATCGGCGCACAGGATTTTCAGCCGTTCAGTACTGGCGAGCAACGATCCGGTTCGATCGTAAATGTCGCCCCGCCTCGTCTGCTTTAGGTAGGTCCGCTGGGTATGCTTGAATGCCTTCGCACTCAACTCATCATGACGAAATACTTGAAGGTACACCAGTCGACCCAACAGCACCGAAAATCCTAGCAACAAAAGGCCGCTAAAGACGATGAGACGACGCAACTGGGTGCGATAGACCATTTTTGACAGCAGCTAATTCTCAGTTTTCATGCGATTTCAGGTAAACCCATTCGATCCACCAACAAAACTCAGTCACGCCGCCCAAGACGGCCTGTTGACTGCCCGTAGGATCGAGCCATTGATACTTCACTTCCCGCACCGTCACCACGAATGCGTAGGATTTGTTCAGGAGCTGGCGAGCGGAGATCCAGCCCAAACTGATCCACTCGACGATCCAATTCCTGCGGCGAGGAGAGAACCGAGTACTGTTGTCGTAGCACTTCGTTTCCCTTCTCCAACCGATCTAACTCGCGCTCCAAGCTTCGAATCTCCGTTCCAAGCTCGTGCACTTGACTTTTTTGCCAGAGGTAGCCGGCACAACTGGCACCAACAAAAAAGCAGATGACCATGGCCTTGACGACCCAGCCAGCCCCGATCACTTCATTACGACTCTGCACACGGCGCCACATAACTCACACAACTTGATCTCCCTCTCCACCCTGAATGAGAGGGCCCGTCACAACTTTTCCATCACCCGAAGCTGAGCACTTCGAGCGCGCGAGTTCCGAAGAATCTCGTCTCTTGTCGGTTGAATGGCTTTCTTTTCCATCCACCTCAACTCCACCGGCGCCGGTTGACGGAAGGCGGGCAAATCCGCGTCTCCATCCACCCGGTATCCCCGGGACAAACGCCGCCCAAACTGTTTCACGAGGCGGGCTTCCGCCGAATGAAACGTGATGACCGCCAAGCGGCCCTTCGAACGCAAAAGCGACCACATCAATCCCAGTCCCTCTTCCAAACGCCGCAGTTCGTCATTCACCGCAACTCGCAGCGCTTGAAACACCCTCGTGGCCGGGTGAATCCTTCCTCGTCGAGGAAGGATTCGCTCCACCAGACCAGCCAACTGAAGCGTCGAATCGATTCGCCCTACACCTCGCTCGCGCCCGATGGCTTTCGCCACCGCCCGCGCCCCGGGTTCCCCACCATAGTCCCAAAATATCCGACCGAGCTCCGACTCCGGAAGCTCGTTTACCAAATCACCAGCCGTCCGCTCAATCCGCTGATCCATCCTCATATCCAATGGACCATCCCACCGCAGACTGAATCCCCGCTCAGCCACATCAAACTGATGGGAGCTGACCCCTAAGTCCAAAAGCGCACCATCGAACGATCCCTGATCCAACCAATCGCCCACCTCGACGAAGTTGAGCTGGCGAATCTCAAACTGGCCCTCAAACCGAGCAAGCCGCTCGTTGGCCGCTTCAACGGCCGCGCCATCTTGGTCGCACCCTAACAAGCGGCCAGTCGGCCCAATGGCTTCCAAAATGGCTTCCGCGTGTCCAGCCCCACCGACCGTTCCATCGAAATAGCGACCCCCTGGCTTTGGCGTCAACCGCCCGACCACTTCCTTCAACAACACTGGGGTGTGATTGAACAATGCCACGCTTCATAAAAAGATTCGATCGAGCCCCGCCTAAAACCATTCAGCCAACCACCGCCGCAACCAGGAACGCCGCGGCAGAGGAGGTTCCGCCTCGGAACCACACCCCAAACCACCCCGATCGGAAACACTCACCTCCCAATCAGCTTCCCACAGGTCGTTCCGCTTCACCTCGATCTCATCCAGTTGCAAACCAATCCGTTGACGGCCAGACCCCCAACTACCGATGCCACCAAACCAGCGACCCTTGCGCCGACCCGTCTGCCGCAGGCCCGAACCATCTCCCCTCCCCCAAGATGACAGGGACGCCCCGCCCCCTTGCCCCGCTGCCTCCGCAGACTCGGGATCCGTCGAGCCAATCTCCTGAGCCCACCGAAACGGATTCTCATTCCCCAGGGCCTGCTGGACATGTTTTTCCGAATCGAGGTATTCCCGAACACTCATCACCTAAATCCACTTAGAGCAGTTGAATTGCATCATCGTAAATCTCTTCGTCCAAGGCACTTGCCGCTTCATATCGCTCCGGATCCCAGATCTGAAATCGATCGAACATCCCGATTAACAGGGCTTCCTCATCCAACCCCGCCGCGGCCGCCAACCGGTCCGGCAAACAGATTCTTCCCGCCTTATCAAGTGTCACCTGATCCGATCGAGCTCCGAGCGACCTCCGAAGCGCTTCGGCCTTTGGATCCGCAAACGGCATTTCCTTCAGTTTCTGCATCAGATCGCTCATTGCCAGGGGGGGCAGGGCGAGGAGACATGCCCCCTGGGCCGCCTTCTTTCGCCACACGAGCAAGGTGAAGGTCTCCCCAATCGAAACTCCACGCCATTTCGCCGGAATCTGGACGCGCCGCTTCGGATCAATTCCGAAGCGATACTCGGAACTGAAGAAAAGCGGCGCATTTTCAGTTTTCCCGCCCATTCTGATCAATTAAAACACATACCCACAATAGATACTACTTTCACCCCATTGTGGAACACTTCGCGACACCTTACGTTTCATAAAAAGGTCGGTCAATGGTTAAACTGTGAAAAAGAGCCCCTTTAAGCGGATTCGGAAACGGTGACGTTTTCCCTCCTTAACGCCTTCATGATGCTGCTCTGAGCGGGAATCAACCGCTCAAGAGGAAAGGTCAACCCTTCACCCACTCCCCAACCGAACCGGAAGGCCTACAGTTCTATCGTTGCCATCGCACCCTGTTCCATGGCATGCATTCGTGCCACGGCATGAGATCGCCAGAGGAGACAGTGACACTCGACCAATTTGATTACGCTCTCCCCCCAGAGCTCATTGCACAAACCCCTGCAGACCAACGAGATCAATCTCGACTTCTCGTTACGGACCGAGGTCAGGGAACGATCGACCATCGCCGTTTTTGCCAGCTTCCCTCCATTCTCAGACCCGATGATGTCCTGGTCATCAATGATTCGAGGGTCTTCCCTGCCCGGTTTCGAGGTCGGAAACGCCAGAGCGCCGGCGCCATCGAGATTCTATTGGTGGAAGAACTGGCTCAAAACCGTTGGTGGGTCATGCTCAAACCTGGTAAGCGGGTCCGGGTGGGAACCCAGGTCGAATTGACGACCCCGGCCGGGAATCCCTCCCGGGTCACCTTCGTCGTCAAAGAGAAAAACGAGGACGGCCACTGTTTGGTGGAATTCACCGGCACGGAAAGCATTGTCGGGACGGCCGATGAACTTGGGGAAATCCCGCTGCCTCCCTACATCACGCCGGCCTGTGACCGACGGTTCGATGATCGAACCCGGTATCAGACCGTTTATGCCAATGAAACCGGTTCGGTGGCCGCGCCAACTGCCGGTTTGCACTTCACCAAGTCGCTATTGGAGAAACTCGGTCAATCGGGAATCCAGATCGTTCGTCTCACACTTCATGTCGGCATGGGAACCTTTGCCCCCGTCAAGACGGCCCAAGTTGACAGCCATCGAATGCATTCCGAGGAATTCCAAATCGGAGAGGCTGCAGCCGAAACACTGAACCAGGCCCGGGCGCAGGGGCGCCGGATTATTGCCGTCGGCACCACTTCACTGAGAGTCCTGGAATCTGTCGTGAACGGGAAAGAAGACGTCATTCACGCTCAGAGGGGTTCCACCGACATCTTCATCTATCCCCCCCACTCATTTCATGTCGTCGATGCCCTCATCACCAACTTCCATCTGCCCAGGTCGACCCTGCTCATGTTGGTGAGTGCCCTGGCTGCTCCCGGTGACACCGCCGGAATCGCCGCCATGCAAAGGGTTTACTCGGAGGCCATCCAACATCGCTATCGATTTTTCAGCTACGGCGACGCCATGCTGATTCAATGACCGATGCCACACAAGACCCGCCAACGAACCCGCCTTACGGACCGCCCCTTCATCATTGTGAACATGGCAATGTCCGCGGATGGCAAGATTGCCGCGCCCGATTCGGGGTTCTCCCGATTCGGATCCCCCCGAGATACCGCCAACCTTTACCGAATTAGGCAGGGGGCCGACGGCATTCTCAGCGGGTCGGAAACCATCCGCCTCGAACAAGCCACGCTGACCACGGATCGGGATTCGCCCAAGCGCAACGCCCGACAGAAGCCATTACGGATCCTCGCTACGGGAAGGGGCACGCTCTCGACGAAGACGCCATTCTTCCAAGTTTCCGGCCCTCCCATTCTCATCCTGACCACCCGACGAATTGGCCCGAAAAGATTTGCCGCCTACCAGGATTACGCCGCCGGCATCTTTGTCTCGGAGTCGCGCTCAATCGACTGGTCCTCCGCCCTGAAATGGCTGAGACAACGGTGGCATATTCGCACCCTGGTCTGCGAAGGCGGTGCAACCCTAAACCAATCCCTTTTCCGACTGAACTACGTCGATGAGCTCAATCTGACGCTCTGCCCTCTCATCATCGGAGGGAAATCGTCTCCCACGATCGCCACCGGAACCCCTTTTCCCAGCCTCCAGGAGGCAGCGCCTTTCCAACTCATCCGTCGCCGCGTCGTGAACCGGGAGTGCTTCTTGACCTATCGCCGACTGCCCGTTGCCACCGCGGCCCAAGGCCCTCAAAAATAGAACTCGATTCCGAGCCCCTCGAACGCTTGTTTCTGCTCGGCGAGGAAACGCGCCCCTAAACGGTCGAATCCCCCCGCTTCCCGAAACGAGCGGAGAAACCCATTGACATCGGCCAGGAGTTCTTCGCGCCCCTTGCGAACTCCAATGGCCCAAGATTCCGTCCGAAAGGGCGTCAGGATGGCGCGGGTGGTCGAAGGGTTTCGCTGCCAGTTCTTGTAGGTCGACATCTGATCGTAGATAAAGGCAATCGCCTTTCCTTGAACCACCTCAAGCACACAGGATGACTCGCTGTCCAGCACGAGAATGCGGTCCCTTGGAAGTGATTGGACGGCCTGATGGTGTCCCGTTGTCCCGTTCTTCACCACCACCGACCCCTCCCCGACCAGGACATCCCCAAACCCCTCAACTTCCGACTCCTTGCCAACCAGCAGACATAGCCCCGTTTTCAGATAGGGCTCGGAAAAATCAATCGACTTGGCGCGTTGTTCGGTTGACGTCATCGAGGAGATGATGAGGTCGATTTTTCCCGTCTTTAACGAGGCGATCAACCCGTCGAAGGCGATATTCTCAATCTCCACGCTCCGACCCAAGGCACGTCCCAGCTCGCGAGCAAGTTCAACACTCACGCCGGCCGGAGCCCCCTCCGCGTCCCTCATTTCAAAGGGAGGATAAGCCAGCTCCATCCCCACACGAAGAGGGGAATTGGGGCCCTTCGTTCCCGGCGAGCAAGCCACAAGCAGTGCGGTCAAGCCAAGCGCCGCCCAACACAACGGCCTCCCAGGTCTGAGTCTTCCCCCTTCATCGACACGATTCATGACGAGTGAGCGGTTGGCGGCGGACAACCGGATTCAACCCAGCGCCCCAACAGCCACAAGACGTCGCTGAGCCGGTTCAAATAGCGAGGGATGAGCTCATTTGGCTCATCACCCGTTTCTCGCAGGACACAGACCTGGCGCTCCGCTCGCCGACAAACGCAGCGAGCCACATCCAGGGCGGCTGCCAACGGATGATCCCCCGGTTTGGCCCACCCCTTGAACGACAATTCTCGGGCCTCAAGATCCCCTACCAGAGTATCCAGGCGAGCGACAAAGGGCCCATCGACCAGGGAGAAGCCATCCTTCAGATAGCGGTCGCGATCTTCAACCGCCGTCGCAAGCTCTCCCATCAAGGGAACAAGCTGATCCTGAATCCGACTGACCGTCTCCCCCAACCAATCCCCTGAAGATTGGCATCGAACCATCCCAAGGGCCGAATTCAACTCGTCAACGTAGCCGTAGGCATCGACACGAGGGTGGGTCTTTGAGACACGACGATCATACATCAGACCCGTCGAGCCATCATCGCCGCGTTTGGTCGCGATGGTCACAAATCAGCGAAGCGCTTTGATCCGAACATTCCGAAAGGCAACCGGATCACCATGACCGGCAAAGCCAAAATAACCGGATGAGAGATCCTTGCCCGGATGGGGCCGACCTCCCATATAGTCCGTGACCTCATTGAGGTCGGTATCGAGAATGGTCGTGCCGTTCATGACCACCTTGATCGCCGATCCTCGGACGGTGACTTCCTGGTAGTTCCAGGCTCCCACCGGCCTCTGAAAACCGCGTTTGGCAGCAACCATTCCATAAGCGCTCCCATGATATTGCCGCGGATCCAATTGGGCGTATTTCGCCGCCGTATCGTCCAGGACCTGTAACTCGGTCATCCCGACATAGGCCGTATCCCCTGAACCCGGGTAACGGATCGCCAACCCGTTGTTCCCCCCAGGCGGCAGCTTGTATTCGAACCGAACCACAAAATCAGAGAGTTTTTGGTGGTAATAGATCGTCCCTCCCGAACGAGGTTTACAGACTATGGCACCATCCTTCACCTCATAGTTACCGACTGGGCCTTCCCATCCATCAAGGTTTTCCCCATTGAAAACCGGCTTAAACCCGGGTTCCGACAACATGACATTGGCTTCATTGGGTGGGATCTCGCGAATAAAAACGTTGCGCCACTGAATCTCGCCCCCATGGGTCTGCAACTGAATGGGGCCCCGCGGCCATAGGGGGCTCTTCCGGTCCCAGAAGTTTTCCATGACGGCGTGGTCCACGACCAACTGATCATTCAGAAACACCGTCGTTCGGTCCCCGACCTGGATGATTCGAAAATGATTCCATTCCCCGAAGGCATGGTCGGCAAGAACGCTAGGATCCTTCCCCGGGTTCCCAGGCGAATTGTTCCACATGCCCCCCGAGCCCTTGTCGGCCCCTATGTTCCATTTGCCCCCCTCTTCCGTATAATCCCAGATCTGCACCTGGGGGTTTCCCCGCAGGTAGATCCCACTGTCGGCTTTCGCGACCGTCTTGTAGTCGATCAGGAACTCGATGTCTCCGTAATCCTCATCCGTCGTCAGGTAGACTCCGTGACCATCGTTCACGATGGCCCCCCCGTTGACACTCCAGTGCTCCTGAACGCTCTCCATGTCCTTGGCCCGTTTTTCGGCGCGGTCCGCTTCGCTCATGGCCCAGAGCTTCTCCGGGTTGAAGTGGTTCAGTCCGTGCCAACCGCTGAGATCCTTGCCATTGAACAAGGCCGTAAACCCGGTTGGGGGGACATTATCAGCCGCATCGCCACCCAGCGTGGCCAAGCATACCCCCAGGCCCACCTTCAGACCGATGGAGGGGAGGAATCGGGCAGTCATCGTTTTTTTCATAATCAAACTGAGCAATGCCCTATTCTTACCGATTTAACGGCACAGGCAAATACATTTCAGCTATGCTCGAGGCTTCCTTGCGCCCATCAAGCCAGGGACAGGGATCGAACGGGGACGGTCCACCAAGCGGGGCCCTCAGTGAACGGCCAGGGTCCATTGGCCCTCGGGGTCCGGAGGAAGCGCATGCCGATCAGGATAGATCAAGTAGGCCGTATTCTTCGATGTAGCCCATGCCGCGATAAAGTCGTCTCGATCATATACCCACCGTACCTCGGGTTGCCGCGCGGGATCATTCACGACGAGATCACCCGTTTCAGCAACCCCCACGCAAACCACAAAGTGTCCGTCTCCCGATCGCCTCGGAAGCCCCTTCAAGCGGTTGTAGGAAACAGAAACAGGAACCGGAATCCCCGCCGAGAGAAGGACCTCCAAATCAACCACGTCCCGCAATCGAACCACATAACTCCGAATCCCGAGGAAATCACCCGCAAAAGCGGTGTTGAACGCCCAATTTCCCGTGCCTCCCCACCCCGGGTCAAACACCTGCCGAGCCCAGGCGGGAAGGGTCGAACCCAGAGGCCTCATTTCATTTCGGTTGACCCAATGGGTGAGCGCCATTCCTAGACTGGTCGGGCTACACCAGACATTCCCACCCGGGTAATCTAGCTGGCAAACCTGCGGAACCGCAAGTTCTGACCCCCAGACCTCACGATTCGAAACCCGCCCCCGGGTGGTCCCGCCCCGATAAATCAACGCAACCGCAATCAGGTTCACGGAATCCATGGACCACGTCGAGCTCGCGCCCCTCAACCGAACCCGAAACTCACGAAC
>DEAY01000102.1:22594-28906 GCA_002348345.1 Verrucomicrobia bacterium UBA2970 | reverse complement strand
TAATGCTGGCTATCGAAATGCGAACGCGACTGCCCGTCGTATCCCACTCGATGCAGGACCGCAAGATTGCCCGGACCCTCCTGCCCGTTAATCGAGGACTGATTGTAGATCTCCATCATGGGTGCCAGCGCCGGATGGAATTCGGCAAAGCCGTTTCCGGATGGAATGGCCTCGCTCGATGGAATATACAAGGAGGGGCGGGTTCTCGTGTTGTAATCCGTGTCCCCACGGGGAATCACCGTGTTGACACCGTCATTGCCTCCTTGCTGAAAAATGAAGATCATCTTCTTGGACGACAGTCCGGGCGCCGCTAAAAGTTTCCGCTGAAACAATGCCGGGCTCGCCATATTCAATCCAAGGGCACTCAGGGCCAAACTTCCCGCACCCAAGAATTTGCGTCGACTGATATTCATACTTACTTCTCCCATTGTTTTCGGCTCTGTTTCTACTGTCTCCTTACTGATAGTGACCCTCCGGCATCGCGAGGATCAAACCAATGAGCTCTCCCGCACGACGCTCATAATCCCGACGATTCGGTCGGAACGGGGAGCGGTTTCCATTCGGCACCGTTGAGGCATAATCCATCAGGATCGTTCGACTGTGTTCGGACATCGAGCCACTCAGCAGCAATTGATCGAAATACCCGATGATGTCCTCCGCACTCTCCAACGAGTGATCTCGCAAGAATTCACGCACGTCCCAGTCCTCCAGAAAATCATCGCCCCTGTGGTTGGCAAGTTTCTCGACAAAGTTCACTCTTTCCAGCAACCCACCGGTGCTGATCCAATCAAATCCATACTCCGACCAACCATCGGGATCGTCACGGGTAAACAAATGCATCCCCATTTCCTCACTCAACTCTGGAAGCTCCTCCGGCTGGAGCTCCCAATCCAGTGCTCGAAGCATGCTGTTGATATACTCGATTGGGGTCTTCACCTTCGACCGAAAGGCCATCCGCGACCAAAAGGCGTTGTCTGGCCGGTCTCGATCCAGGATGGTCGCCATCAAGGTTTTGATATTCCCTGGGGGTGACGTCGAATGCCACGCAGCGACCACATCGTCCATCAATCGGAGTAAACCCGCGTCAGCGGTTCGTTCGTGGTAGCTGTCCAGCGAGATCTCATCAGAGACAAATCGATTGATCAGTTTCAACGAGATAAACTCCGCGGTCGACGGATGCGCCACCATGGACTCGATCACATCCAGGGCATCTCTCAACCCTTCCAGACCCTCTCGGCCCTCGGGAAGATCGAGCTGATGCGGCGTCCCTTCAAAGAGTAACTTTGACTCGCGATCGTGATCCTCGGGATTAAACCGAAACGTCCAGAACCCGTTTCGATCACTGTTCTCGATACTTCCAGGCACATTCATCCTCTCGACAATGCGCGGGTGAACCGACAGATCGGAGCTATCCAACCGGACATTGTGAACCTGGATGGCCAGAACATTAACCTCGGGAGCGGCTTTCATAAGATGCTGCACCTCGCTCAAATTGACATATTCAGTATCATTGGTGACCTCGTGATTTCCCGAGGCCGTGCGATTGTAGCGAGGCGGTCTGCCGCGACCCTGCATGGTATCGCTTCGAGCGAACTCGACGCCATTCATGTAGGCGACATATCCATCATCGTAATCAATTGCGAAAAACAGTCCTTCCACGGAGGGTGCCTGCAGCGTGAACTTGCGCCGCAAATAAACCGAGGCGTATCCGTTTCGCATATCTCTGAGAATTGTCGCGTCATCCTTATCCGCGTATCCGATACTGGTCGCTCCTTCCAACCACTGCCCGTCATCAAAGTCCGGTTCCGTCCAGGCCGTCGTCGCCCGACGATCGACTGGCGAGGGTTCCCGTTCTCCTTTGAAGTAACGCCATCCTGGCCCGACATCGAGCAGGACATTCTCGACATAACCCACACCGGCCCGGGTCGGAGGCGTTCGAGCGGAATCCGGGAAACTCAACTTCTGGTCATGCCGAACCTTTCGAACTTGCCATCCGGTAAAACATTTTGACAGCTGTTCGATATCGTCCTGGGTATAGCGGTTGTCGACACCAAACGCGAAGAGCTCGAGGATCTCCCGAGCATAGTTTTCGTTGGGTTCGCCAACCTTGTTGAGGACATTATCCAGGTAGATCAATTGGGAAGGACTGGTGGCACTGTAAAGGAGCAGATCACCAAAGTTGCCCAGGGCGTTGTCGTAGAAAAATTGATACTCCGCCAGTTCGATCTGGGCTGCCTCCAACTCTGCTTGGTCATCGTTGATCTCACGTTCTTCATTGGAGTCACGCAAATCCTCCAAATACTCCGCGACCTTGTCGAAATCGGTCGTGAAATGATTCTCCCAAAACTCCGCGAGGACGGTCTGGAGTTGGTTCTCTGCCAGGACCCCTCGGACGTGAACCAACTGCTGAAGCGACTCGACGTCCTTGATCCGCTTGAAAACTTCCTCCGTGAGGGAACGCCGATCGTGAAGCTCAGGAATCATCGTGGCATCGGAGCTGTTCAACTGGGCATTGTGAAGCTGGATCGCCAAAACATTCCAACCTGGCACCAGGAAGTCGGACGCCGCACCGATTATCTCATCATAGGACTCAGGATATTGGGACACAGTACGACTAGCCTTCGTGTTGTATCGAGGAAACGACACATCCATATTGGCCCGCGCGATCTCCTTGCCATTCAAGTAAGCGATAAAGCCGTCGTCATACAGGGCACTAAAGGCGAGCCGGTCTATCGTTTCGACATCATTCACCCGAAAACGTTTCCGGAGATAAACTGACAGATATCCTGGCTCATCTTCCGTCATCTCCATATCCTCGAGCACGGTTTCGTCATCGTCGTCCCCATAACCAAACCCCGACGGTCCTGAGAGCCATGCCGAAGCATCAAATTCGATCTCCCGCCAGCCAGCGGGTGGAGCTTTCGTGCCCTTGAAGTAGTAAAACTCATCCCCCCTTTGAATCATGGTGCGGTCTTCGAAGGGCTGAAATTCCTCGAAAAGTTCATCCTCGGCCATCTTCAGCCGTTGATTCTCTTCATTCGGAGCCGGCCCGGGACTCAACTGACGTTCGACATACGCATCAATCCCGATTTCGCCAATCAACATTCGATCCGCAGCGGAGGGACCATAGGCAATCCGATTGAGCAAATGGTTCGCAGCTTCATCCTCCGAGAGATCGGACCCACTAGACAAATCCTCTTCCAGGGCGAAGTGATTCGGCCCTTGATACTGGGCATCCGGAACCACCGAATCCTCCCGAGCCTCCAGACGCAAAAACTGCAATCCACTCGCTTCTGGAACCGTAAATGTGACCCGGCTTCGATACCCATTGAGCGCACCGGAAGAGAGGGCGAAACTCAGCGGCTTGGCCACGTCTCCGGCCGACCGTAAAACCACTGACTTGAAACCACCCGGCACGGAGCCTGACACCACTAAATTCGATCCCACAGCTTGAATGGACTCAATGATGGGCTGACTGGCCGCTCCCTCGGCAACAGGCATCAGGGCGCGGCACGCCACGACTAAAGTAAAGAACGCAGGTAACTTCTTCATAAGCACAGGCCCGACAAATTTAGCACATCACATGCCAAATAGTCGTCCCAATCCTTCAATTCTCCATAAATCCTATCCCCTTAAACGACTTACCGCCCCCCCCCTATCAGCCAGTGCCAGGCTCGATCATGAGCACAAACTCTATTAGCCAAACATATGACTGGTGCCAGGCTCAGTTATGGGAATTCGAAGGTCTTCTAACAGATCAACTGGTTGTGATGCCGCAAGGCAATGAAGACCGGATCAAATGAACGAGAATCTCAGGGCCCTGTCCCAAAAGTAGAGACAAACACTATGGCTGATGCTTGACAAACGTAGAGGGCAAAAGTCTTCCAAATGACTTTTCTCAAATTGGCTGGATGAACCGAAAGAAGCTCAGCTTTGGGCCATGATTGACAGTATTAACTTGGCCACTTCCATGAATCGCCTGAACACAAGTCGTAACAACCGCTATAACGATGCCAACGATTTCACAGACTCTGCAGCCTCAAGGGGTCGGGTAAACGGCCAGTTTCGAAACGGGGTCGCCGCCCAAAATACTCCCGGTAATTCCTAAAGAATTCATGAACAAACTCGGATGAACCCAGAACAATTCCTTTCGAAAAATAACGAATTCGAACCCTAAGCACCTCACCAAACGACAAGGCCGCTCCTTTCTTAAGCTTACTACGAATCAATCTCTCTGAAAGGACCTGTTTCCCACTCCCACCCGCGATACCCGATTTCACAAAGAGTAGCCTGCGATACCGATTCGCACACTCCGCCCATGACGAACATCCCAACGCGTCCATCAAAACCAACTGGAGATCGCGCCGACCTGCTAACGCTTCGGAGTAACTACAAAACCGATAATCCATTGGATCTTCAACCAAGCCGGCTCTTACCGGGTTAAGATCAATATAGGCGATCAACGCCTGGAGAGCCGCAAAGGAGGGTTCAACGACGATACTTCGAAACCGTTCAGCCCACAGGGTTCCATGACGTTGATGAACACGATTATACCATCGACTGAATCGTTGCTTAAGTTCCTTGTTAAACTCAGAAACATCGCCCATTCGAGAGGAGAAGGTCTCATGGATTGCCTTTGGAATCTTCTCACCATTACGGACAAACGAAGTCGCATTCTTGGTGATCGGGTGATTGCTCCCGTAGAGAATTCCTAATCTCCTAATGAGCTCACCGTCAGGTAATTCTTGTTCAGCAGGCACGCGAACTGCCAGATGAACATGATTGCTCATGAGGCAATATGCGACCACTTCAACGCCGCAGAACTGCGATTGTTTCCACATCATCCTGCGAAAGACCTCCTTCTCAACCTCTCCCAACAGGAAGGAACCTCCGACAATTCGAGAAATACAATGATAAACTACCGAACGCCCTTTCGGTTTCAGTCTACGCAACCTCATCTTATTACAAGTAATATAATTTCTTATATAGCTGTCAATTTAAATTGAGCCTGGCACCACTAACGCTAGCGGGGTGGGATTCTGGGCTTGGACTGGGGAATGGGTTTGGGTATGACTCGAGGGTGGATTTGGCTAAATCGGATCGGCTTGATAGCTCTTTCCCGAATCAAAACGAGGGACAGAGCTGCTCCTCAGAATCAGATCAAGGTCGGCCCGGGGAGTATTGGCGGTGGTGCCCTCGGTGCAGCCAAGAGCTCGCGAATCACAAGTGCAAGTTGGTCTGCCGCCGCTGCGGTTACTTCATGAGCTGTTCTGACTTCGATTAGCCTGGGGCCTGTAAGAAATACCGCGATCCAACTCTCTCTATTGATTTCATTCGCCGGGCTCTCCAGTATGAACCGCCGATGAGCGGGATTCTGGAAGAATTAACCTGGCGGGGATTGATCGAAAACACGACTGATGAGTCGGCCCTCGCTGAACGATTGAAACAGCCGGTCACCCTCTACTGCGGGTTCGATCCAACGGCAAACAGCCTGCATGTTGGTAATCTGGTTCCCCTGTTGGCCCTGCGACGGTTTCAACTTCTGGGCCATTGTCCGATCGCGCTGGCGGGTGGCGCCACGGGCTCAATCGGCGATCCCAGCGGAAAAACTGCCGAGCGACAACTTCTCACCCGCGAAACGCTCTCGGATAATATCGCCAAAGTAAAAACGCAGTTGGCCCGCCTCCTTGATTTTGAGACCGACCAAAACCCGGCCCAGCTCTTGGACAATGCGGACTGGACCTCTCCGGTCAGCTATCTCGACTTTCTTCGGGAAATCGGCAAGCACTTTTCGGTCAATATGATGGTCGCCAAAGAAAGTGTCCGCGCTCGAATGGAGGACCGGGATTCCGGTATTAGCTACACCGAGTTCAGCTATATGCTCCTGCAAGCCTTCGACTTTTTCCATCTTCGCAAGGCCTTCAATTGCGAGTTACAAATCGGCGGTAGCGACCAATGGGGGAACATTACCGCCGGAATCGACCTCACCCGGAAGAAACTCTCTCATACCGTCTACGGGATTACCCTTCCGCTCATCACCAATTCGGATGGTTCAAAATTTGGAAAGACGGCCAAAGGTGCCGTTTGGCTCGACCCCAAAAAGACCAGCGTCTACCAGTTTTACCAATTCTGGATTCAAACGGATGATCGGGACGTGATTCGGTATCTCAAGTTTTTCACCTTTCTCAGCCAGGACGAGATTACCGAATTGGAACGGCAGCATCAGGAGGTGCCAGAACGTCGCACCGCCCAAAAGGCGCTCGCCTCAACGATGACCATGCTGATCCACGGAGAGCACGCCGCGGAGGAGGC
>DEAY01000102.1:7733-22202 GCA_002348345.1 Verrucomicrobia bacterium UBA2970 | reverse complement strand
ACGTTCCATGACATTGTCAACGAAGTCCCCTCGGTCTCGATTGAGAGGGAAAGGTTGGATGGGGGGATTCCGCTGGTCGACCTCCTTGTCGAGGCTGCGCTTTGTCCCTCAAAAGGGCAAGCGCGCAAGGATATCAATGGAGGTGGAATCAATCTCAATAATGTTCGCCAAACCGATCTAGGCCAAACGATCAACGCCGAACACCTGCTGTTCGACCGTTTCCTCCTACTCCGAAAAGGAAAAAAGAACTACCTGCTGGCCAACTTTGAATAGTCAGACCCTCGAGATTCCGTCTCCAGGCCGGTGAATCATGCGGGGCTGGGCCTTCAAACACAGACCGGTCCCAGCCAATTCCTCCATGGACGCTTGAAATTCATTGAGTGAACGCAAAAAGCCATGCCGCTAGGCATGGCTTTTCTAAGATGCGGAAATGACACTACGATTGACCGTCTTGTCCTTCCGAAATTCTGGCTCCGGGCTACAAACGCAACTCTGGATTTCCCGCCAACTTTCCTACGAGGTCGTTCAGACCATTGTAAACGTCCATCGAGAACTTGTCCTGGTTCTCGACGACGACTCGCTGCATATCAGCAAGAAAGGTCGTGAGTGCGGTTCGCTGATCGGACGACAGTTTTCCTGATATCAAGGTTTTGAGAGGGCCCAAAGCGGCTTCATAATCATTGCTATCCACCGCTCCCACGATCGTGCTCACCTGTGCTTGCTGATCCGCGGAAGCAGCCCCAAAAGCAGAGGAAAGCGACCCCGTATCCACCTTCGTAGTAGCAGCCCCACATCCCGCGAAAAGTGTCACCCATACCAGTCCGGCTAGGGAATAAATCAACCTCATATCTCTTTCCTGGTTTTTCTTCCGGCCACCTGATTCTGTCGAACGGTTCACCTGAATTCCACCAAACTTTCAAACAGAAAGGGCCCGCCTGATACGGGCCCTTTCATGTCTGCTTCAGACTAATTCCTTAAGAGGGCGGACGTTCGGGCTGAGAGCCAAGCGATATCCTGGTTCCCTTCCTGATTGGCTATACGAACATTGCCCTTAAAAACCCTGGTTCGAGGATCACGCCATTTGCGAATTTCGGAGTGACCATCCAGGAACGCGATGCCACCCGCTCCATTATGGTAGGTCCCCGGCCAGTCGATCATTCGCCAGTTCGCTTTCCCTCCAGGGCCAATCACCGCGAATCCTGCATCGTTGATGCTGTTCTCATCTTCGTCCAGGAGCACAAAAAGATTGGAGGGTCCCGGATCGATCGCGTCAGACATTCTTCCGTAGGTTCGCCAGGTCTTACCCGCTGTGTGACCATGATTCCCATCCAGCCATGGCCCGTTCACCGCCGCCTTACCATTGTTCTTGGAAGGATTGGTCCCAACGGCCTGACTCGCCGCAACAGATCGAGCCCTCTTCACCAGTTGCCCACGGAGATCCTGCCGAGGACCGTTGTATCTGCCCGTTCGCTTGTCCGCCGGACAGCCAAATATTTGATGGCCCGCTCCGTAGGGTACTAGCAGGGAACGGGTTGGGTCATTCAAAATGTCGGGGTTGAACTCCTGACCCCCACCTTTCCCAGCCTGGCCGGGGCACCAATTGTATCCGGGACGAGTGTTTCCATCATCCGGATTCGGCCACAGCCAGTCATCGAAATCACTCGCGTAAACGGTGGTCGCAAGCATCAACTGCTTCGTATTGTTCATGCAGTAGATGCCCTGCGCTTTTGCTTTCGCCTTACCTAATGCCGGCAACAACATGCCTGCGAGAATGGCGATGATGGCGATCACCACCAAAAGCTCAATCAAGGTAAAGCCGTTCGATCTTACTTTGGCTTTCATCAAAACTTATCGTTATTATGCACAATTTCCGGTTTCGGCCTCCTGGAAGGCTCGCCTAAACGGTCAGAGCTAACTATTACTATGAAAAAACCTACATTATGGCAACTGTGCTTTTCTTGGCACATTGAATTCCTTTCGACCAAGGCCCTCATCCGCGACATCAGGGCGTCACCCGCTCAGCTCGATAAAAGGCCATCCCCGCATCGAGATGCTGCCGCAGTGGAACCCATGAATTCGTCTGAATCTCCCCTTGCATCACCCAGTTCTCGAGGTTCTGACTCCGCCACAATTTAAAACGAGCGCCTTCCTCTCCGAGCACCAAGATTTCGACTCCACGCTCACCAGCGTCTCGGATCCGGATGGACCCGCCCACCGAAAAACCAGCGTCAGCCACCCAAGTGAGGGTATTGTTCGTCACCTGGACCTCCCGATTGCTCGCGATCACTCGAGCGGATAGCAACGCACCAGGTCCCCCAAAAGACTCGATATTCCATTCAACTCTGGCTTCCTCCGAATGGCCCATCCGACCAAGAAGAACCCTCAGTTGATCGCGGCCCTGCTCCAGCCTTCCTTGACTACTGGAGAACTGACTCACCACGACACCGTCTCGAAGATCAAGTTCCAAAACGACTCCAGTGGCCTCGCACTCGCCGCTATGACGAACCAGGACTTGGTAGCGTCCCAAGGAAAGGGTTTCCAGGAACCCTGGGCGATTTGCTCCTCCTGCCGTTAATGCCAGATCGACCGCGTGGCAAGGCGTACATCTCAACAGCCAACAGACTCCGTTCTGAAACAGAGTCTTGATCCGCCCTTCATCACCAGGACTCTTGCCATCGCCCTTCCGAAAGACTTGGTGAATCAGTCTCGTGGAGCCGTCCTCCCCCCCCCGAGAATCCGGATCAGGATCAGCCACCAATGTCGGCTCTCCATCAAATGCAACCAGTGCCCGTCCTTTTCGCACGACGCCGCCTCCGGTCGAAAGGGAAACCACCAGCTCTTCGCCTGCCACGTCTCCATAACTCCCGGAAATGATTTCCCTCCCCATTTCCTGTGGCCCGACGACGTTTGTCCGCCAGCCTCGTTCCGAGCCCATCGACTCCCCTTCAATTCCCATCAGAGATTCCCACTGCTGCCGCCGCTCATCAGCTAGGCTCGCTCCCAGGCGACTCAATCCGGGTCCCATGAAGTAGACAGGGGTGCCTGACGCATGCTGGCGGCTCAATTCCTTAACCGCCGCCGACTCCAATTCGCCAAGAACGGCGGGGTCATGGTCCCACACGATGAGCGAATACCCCGCAAGAACCTGGCTCGAGAGTTCGTGAGGCCAGAAGACCTGAGCCTCCAAGCCCATCTCAAAGAGCGCGTTCGCCAGTTCCTCGACCACTCCGGTCGCATGATTCCGGATGAGGGCGACTTGCCCTCGACGTTCACCCACGGCAATGTCAACGTCCTCGCTCCCTGCGGACTGTCCCCCGCTGTCATAGGCCACCGCCCGCAATCGATGGTCGCCCACGGGCGCATCCTTCCAATCGAATTCAAACGGTGGGGACTCCATCCTCGCGATTGTCTTTCCATTGGCCGAGAGTTCGATGCGCGCGATCCCGAGATCGTCCTCGGCCACCATCCGGATCGGCACCACTCCGGTCGGCGGATCGCCCCCCCCTGACGGAGCGAAAATCTGCCGATCTTCGGGCCAAACAATCGCCACGCTTGGGGGTTGGTCGACCGGCTGCAATGCCGCATCCCGCCGCAACAGAAAACGGCGAATAATCCGACTGTTCTCGGGCTGCCCATCATCAAGGATGATCGCGATCCTCCAGTCACCTTGTCGCGTGTTGGGGCCCAGGTTCGAGAGGGTCAGGACGCTCGTTCCTTCCGGCGTGAGTTCGCCAAATCGCCCGCTGATTCTCGGTTCACCTGCTTCAACCACATAGGACATCGCGAGAACATCGCCTTCGTTTCCAGCACCGGTGGTCATTCCTGATAGCCGCACCTCAACGGCCTCCCTGTCATGGGGAATTCGAATATCGGCGACGGGATCAAGGGTGGGCGCATCATTCACCGGATTGACGATGATTGGAAAGACTCGCTCGGTCTCGAGTCCGTTTTCATCGACGACCTTCAGCCGGAGCTCGGTTTCCCCGAACTGATCAGGTCGTGGCCGTAGCTTAAAGCGCAACCGGTCGCCGCCCTGACCCTCAGCAATGTCCCTGACCTCGACTAGATTCTCCTCACCCACGGTGGCCGTCACGCGGAGGCGCTCAAAGGGGGTCACCTCATCGGTCACTCGGGCCTCCCAAGAGAGCCAATCCCCATCCTCAACCATCGCCTCTGGATCGGAGGCCACGATAAGAGGCGGCTCGGCACTCTCGTCATCGTCCTCGATGGTGACCACAAGTTTTCTCCTCGGCACTTCCACATTGACCGGGTCGAAGAAGCGGATTTCGATCTGCTCACTGGGCTCCGGAAGCCGATCGCCATTCACCTCGATGACGATCTGCGTTGCCGGCACGATCCGATAGACGTGATCGGCAAAGTAATCCGCCACGTAGAGAACTGATCCATCGCGAGAAAACTCCATCACGTCCTTCCCGTTTCCATGAAGAAAACCCTGAAGGCCCTCCAAGAACACCTCCTGATCACCCCCGGGTGTTATCTGCAGGACCTTCCCCGACGCTCCGTCATCGACAGCGACATACATGAGACCCTCAAAAGGTCCGGGCGGAGCAAAGACGATCGAGTGAGGATCGCCGGGAAGCGAATCGATCCACGGCTCTACCTGACCGGTGGGCAATAACTTCTTGATGCAGGAACATTGTCTTCCAAATTCACCGAAATAAGCGATGCCGCCGTATTTGCCAAAGGTATCGACGGCCAGCGACCGAGGTGCCAAACCCGCGCCACTTTCGGCTCCCAAACCGTCATCCACCAAGGGCACCACCGAACCATCAGGGGCCACCAGCAGAACGTCGCCTGGCGTTCCCACCGAATTAGCCACCAGCAGCGTATCACCAAAAGCACTGCCCAGACCAAAGGCCATCTCGCCAGGCTCGCCCGGGCCAAAGGGGATTCCAATCGCACTGAAATCGAGCACGCGCCCATCCCTTCCCACTCGCTGAATCGTGCCGCCCTGGTCTCCCGGTCGCTCCCCGTCCCGATTGTTCGAAGAAACGAAAAGGAAGTCTCCGTAACGACTTTCCTTGGGAGCAAATTCGAGGCTGGTTGGATCGGCTTCCGGGACCAGCCGAGCAAAATCCTCCACCTCTCCCTGACCGCCGACCCGAACGATCCAATCACTGACCCCTCTCCCGTTTTGATCGAGGAATCCCACGTAGAGTGCATCGCCAAAAACGCTTCCCGATGGGGCAAGGGCGAGACCCACAGGATTCTCGGTCTCTGCGAGGAGGTCCAGGCCAAAGCCCGAGCTCAGTCTCAGCACCCTAATCAGGGGATCTTCAGACTCCTCCGGACGAGGCCGACCTGGTTTCAGTTGACCCGCGGCGAATACAAGCCGCCCGTTGGCCGCACGATAATCTTCGGGCGTCGTTGCCGTCCGCATCCGGATGTCAAAGGACACCGATGCGGGCCGCTCGTCCGCCTCGTCCAATTCGACGGGAATCACCCATTGCCGGAACCCATCAGACCCTTCGACCCGAGACACATCGTTTAGAACCAGGGAACCAGCCCGAATCGAAGCACCGAACGAACTCAGTGTGAGCGAGATCCCGCAGGCCACCCGCCCCACCATTCCGATCCATCGATTGGGTTTCCTTTCCATCACCTCCAAAAACAACCCTTTAGAACATTTGCTTGCTCATGAGATCCAACATGCCCCGAGACGCCGATCCCGCCAACCAAAACAGATGGTCCCCTCGAGCGACAACCCCCAACCGGTTGTTTCAGCAAATGTCATTCCAACAATCCATCCAGATCGTTGGAAAATCATTGCCATCGGACAATCGGATCGACTTCAATTGGGACCTAGGTCGCAAGCCGTATGGATCCCAACAACCCTAAATCACTGCCCATCGGATCACCAGTGGATGTCGGCCTCCCCGCTCCCGTTTCCAATCCCGACTTGGAAATCAAGGATGCTCAATTGATTTTCAACAGCGTCTGGGAGGAGCTGGAATCGGAATTCGGCCGCGAAAACCTCCATTTCGCCAAAGAGCTCATTCTCCTCGGTGGCGCGCCGGGGTCGGGAAAAGGGACCCATACCCAATTCATCCTGGCTGCTCGAGGCCTCACGTGTGAATCCATCGTCGTCAGCTCCCTCCTCAGCAGTCCCGAAGCGCAACGAATCAAAGACCAAGGCGGGATGGTCGGTGACCGGGAGGTGATTGGCCTCGTCTTCCGAACGTTGTTGGAGGAGACCTATCGCGACGGGGCCGTCCTCGATGGATTCCCCCGCACCAAGGTCCAAGTGGAGTGCCTGAAGCTCTTGGTCGGCAAAATGAATCAACTGCGCCACGAGTACTTCGACACTTCCCTTCGAATTCATTTTCGCCAACCGACGATTCACGTCATGGTGCTTTTCGTCGACGAGACGACCAGCATCGAGCGCCAGCTCAAACGAGGCCGGGAGATCGAGCGCCACAATCAAAAGGTGGCAACGACCGGGGTCGGGGAACCGATGAAGCATCGCCCCACCGATCTCGATCCAGACGCGGCCCAGCATCGCTACCGGGTCTTCAAGGAAAAAACCTGGGATGCCCTCCAGTCACTCAAGCAAACTTACTTCTATCACTTCATCAATGCCCAGGGACCGATCGAAGAGGTGGAGCAAAACATCCTCAACGAGCTTCGCTATCAAAGTTCGCTCGAACTCGATCCTCAAACATTCGATCGCTTGCGAACCCTTCCCCTGGCCAGCCATATCATCGTACACGCTCGCCAAGATCTCGTTCGGCGCCTGGACCACTACGAACTCAATCAAGGACCATTGTTCCACCAGGTCATCGAACTGATCGAGCGCAAGATCATGCCGGTCATCGTTCGACACGCCATCTCGGGCATCGCGTCGGTCAATTCCGAGGATCCCGTGTTCAACGATCCGGATGCGCTGGTGATGTTGATCGATATTTTCTCCGAGCGAGGCTATCACGCCGTTGTTGATCTTCACCGAATCGAGATCCCGGAGTCGGTCGATCTCCAGACGGGCAAGATTACCTGCCGAACCAAGCAAGTGTTTCGGATCACTGTCCGTTTCAAGGGTTCAGAAATCCGACGCGGTTAAACCTCGCTTGAATTTTGGCCAAGACGTGGAACCCTTCTTTTAGCCTTCCAACGCGGCGATGAATGTTGATGTCTTTCAAGAACTCGATCAGGTCAAGGAGAACATTGAGGAACTGATCCAGAGAACCCACCCCGACGAGCAGAGCATTCCCGGCGCCACGCTCCACGAACGGCTCAAGGTCCTTCACCGTAGGCTTCTCAAGGTCGAAACCGCCCTGTTCCTGGGGTTTCCCCGGGAAATCAAGGAAGAGTTGCTCAAGGCTCGAAAGAAACAAGAGCCCTGCCGCTAGGTCTCTCTCGGAGTCTTCCCTCCCTCCTCGCCCCCACTTCGCCACGAGGCTCCCTCATCTTTCAGAAATCTATTGATCTTGAGACCTAATCTCAATAAAGTCCCTGAGTTGTTGCGGATTCTTGATCAGTAAAACCCCCATGGAGCAACCCAAAGAGGAAAGCTGGATTTCCCTCCAGGAAGTCGAACCCGGTCAGCGGGTCCGTGTCCAACGGCTCGCGGGTCAACCAGCGCTCTGCCATCGCCTCCGTGAAATGGGGTTCTGCGAATATGCCGAGGTAAAGATTCTGAACAAAGGCGGGGCGATGTTGTGCCAGGTTTGCAACTCCAAGGTCTGTCTCAGCCGGAAACTGGCCGAGTCAATTTACGTTGAAGCCGCCGTCGCCTAGCTCACCCTTCGCTCCTCTTGTGCCAAGAGCAACTCCCTCAATCCGATCCCACTCAAAAGGATTGATGAATTCGCCGGCAACGGGTTGGTAAACTTGATTTGAGCCCCAAGCGCCCCGAATCAGTGATGGCCGAAACGGAGAAACTTGCCAATCTATCCACCGGCCAAACTGCGGTGATCGTCACGCTCCCGCAAGGTGTCCCCAGCCTCACCCGCTTGAGGGAAATGGGGGTACTCCCGGGCACTCGAATCCAACTCATTCGCCGGGCACCCTTGGGAGATCCGATCGAGATCGGCGTCCGGGGATCCCTCCTGTCACTTCGACTCCAGGAAGCCGAACTCATCGACGTTCGCCCCGAACCCTAGTTCGGCTGCCATCCAATGCCCATGGAAGATTCCCTCCCCAATCGTCGCACCCGTCGAACCTACGCGCTGGTGGGCAATCCCAACTGCGGCAAGACCACCTTGTTCAATGCCCTGACGGGCCTGAAACAGAAGATTGGAAATTATCCGGGGGTCACCGTGGAGCGGAAGGAGGGCGAATGCACCTCGCCCCGAGGAGAGCGGATGAGCCTCATTGATCTCCCAGGGGCCTACAGCCTCAATGCGCGATCCCCTGACGAGGCCGTTCTCCGGGATGTCCTTTTGGGGCGACGGTTGGACACTCCTCAACCCGATCGCGTGATTTGCGTGCTCGACGCAAGCAACCTGGAACGCAATCTCTATCTGGCCACGCAGATCCTTCAGCTTGGTCTTCCGACGATTCTCGCGCTCAACATGGTCGACGTCGCCGAGGAAAAAGGAATCAAGATCGACGTGGCCGCACTGGAGGAACGACTGGGCTGCCCCGTGATCCCCATGCAAGCCAGCATCAAGCAAGGGCTCGTTCAGCTCAAGTTTGCCATGGACAAAGACCCCATGCCCCTGGCCAAACCGATTGATCTCCCATTGAGCAGAGCCATGTCCAATGCCTTGGAGACCGGTCACCAGACCCTCGTGGATGGGGGCCTCGTCTCCCCATCGGCATCGCCGTTTGAATCCCTCTATCTCCTTTCCGAGCACGATCCTGGCCATCATGGAATTCCATCCGGCCACTGGCCCATCCTCCAAAAGGCCAGGACGCACCTCGAAGCTGAAGTCAGCGCCTGGGAAGACCAGTTGGTCTCGGCTCGATATGATTGGATCCACGAAAACTGCCAGGCCATCATTCAGCGCCCAGGAACCGCCCAAGCATCAATGACCGACCGACTCGACCGGGTCCTCCTTCACCCGCTTTGGGGCTGGGCCACCGTTCTCGCCATCATGGCGACGCTCTTCTACCTGATCTTTAGCATTGCCGACGGCCCCATGACTTGGATTGACAACGCCTTTGGCGCCGCCGCCGCTGCCGTGCAAGAGGCCATGCCCGACGGTGACCTCCGTAACTTGGTGACTGATGGCATCATCGCCGGGGTGGGAGGGGTGGTGATCTTTCTTCCCCAAATCCTCATTCTTTTCTTCTTTATCGGCCTGATGGAGGACACCGGCTACATGGCCCGGGTCGCCTTCATCATGGACCGGCTGATGAGCAAGGTCGGGCTGAACGGAAAATCATTTCTCCCGCTCTTGAGTTCGTATGCCTGTGCCGTTCCCGGCGTGATGGCGACCCGCACTATCGACAGCGCCAAAGACCGCCTGATCACCATTCTGGTCATTCCACTGGCCAGTTGCTCCGCCCGATTGCCGGTCTACCTGCTGATGATTGCCACCATGGTGCCCTCCGACCAAATCGCCGTGACCACAAAAGTAGGCCTCATGGTCGGCATGTATCTTCTCGGCACGTTCGGGGCCTTTGTATTTGCCTGGCTATTCAACCGAGGGCTCATGAAGGGGGACCACTCCCCGATGATTCTTGAGTTGCCCTCCTACAAGGTCCCGTCTCTGCGTGGCATCGTCCTCCAACTCTGGGAGCGGACTCGCCTCTTTATTCGGCGAGCGGGCACCATCATCCTGGGCATCTCGATTCTCCTCTGGGCTGCTGCATCCTACCCGAAATCCGATTCGGACGACCCTTCCGTCCAGCTATCCCAGAGCTTCGCCGGACAAATTGGAAAAATCACCGAACCCCTAATCGCCCCTCTCGGCTACGACTGGAAAATGGGAATCGGGTTGCTCGCGTCATTTGCCGCCCGGGAAGTGTTTGTGAGCACGATGTCGATTGTTTATTCGGTCGAGGAAAACGAGGACGACATCACCCCCCTGAGGGACCGCCTGCTGGCCGAAAAGAAACCCGATGGAAGCCCTCGCTACACGCCACTGGTATGTCTCAGTCTGATGGTCTTTTATGTCTTCGCGATGCAGTGCATGAGCACCCTGGCGATTGTGAAGCGAGAAACCAACAGTTGGAAATGGCCCCTGTTCCAGCTCGGCTATATGACCGCCGTGGCATATCTGACGGCGCTCCTCGTCTACCAAACCGGGTCCGCCCTGGGGTTCTGAATCGAAACCTTGAATTGAAGGATCAGATTACGGCGATGGAAGGTTCTTCCTGGCAAGAGTTGGGCGCATTGGCCATCGTGATTCTCACGGCCGCCGCCTTTCTTTGGCGGGGACTCAAGCCTCGCCCTTCAGACTGCCAGGATGCCTGCGGATGCCATCCGGGCAAGGCCGCTGACCGGATTCGCCGAGATCGATGAGCAATGCCTACTGGCTACTTGGCGAGCGCGCGATTCCCGCTGTGAATCCTCTTCAACATTCCAATCGCGGCTCCGACTAACTTCTCGCCCGACCCGACCGCGCAGCGAGCGCTGACCACTTCATAGTTGCCTTGGGGATAGGCGCGAACATTGGGAACGTAACCGATCGATCCATTGGCCAATTCTGCCACCATGGTGTAGCGGAACGGAGAGTCGAGCTTTAGATCGAGGCCCAGCTGAACAAAGATCTCTCCCGGAAGCGCAACCCAGGCCAAGCCATTTCCCAAGGTGATTACTTGAACCTCCACGGCCCACGGCTCCCCTTGTTGGTCGGCCACATCGAGGACTTGGTGGGCCTTCACCAGCTTCATGAAATTCGCCCGCCCCCGATCATTCCCATCCCGAACCACGGTTCGAGCCAGTTCGATCTCGGCCTCTTCAACCGGGGCCAAGGGAAGCTCCACGATTTCGCTCGTCACCCGGAGCGGCCCGTTGACCTGGACCAACTCGGGCCATGTTTTCAGGACACTCCCTGCCAGCACCACCCCCATCCGGGCGGCATTCCCATGTCCCTTCTGCGGTTCTCCCCACCCCACGTCGACATGATTCACGTCGCCACAAGCGCCCGTGGTATAGACGGTGATCAGATCCTCACCCAAGACCTGCCCGAGTGAGTGGGATAAGGCGAAGGGGAGATCGGCTGAGAAGAAATCACCCCCCACATTGTCAAGGTGTACGGCATAATTGACATAGACACCGAGAACGCCGGCTCCCTGTTTTTGAAAGCGGACGACTCCCACGTCCGGATCGATCGGTCCCGCCGCCTTGATGATCTTCGGATTAAGCTTCCCCGGATTCCATCCCACTGATCCATCCGTCATGTGAAAACGACGATTGAACGCCAGGCTTTCTTCCGTCCCCATCCCGGCATGAACCGAGGCCTCCGCCAGACGGCGATCGGCTTCGACCACTGCTTCGGCTATCCAATGAGGGAGTGCCTCGGAATACTCATCGACGAGCGAATTCACGCCGTCCTGACCAATGCGGCGAGCACTCATAGTGGCCAAGATTGGTCCAGTGTGAGCATGGGTCGCACTGATCATCACATGGGACCCCGGAATGGCCGTCCGCGCTTCGATCGCTTGACGCGCCGCAAGAACGTGATGGCGCCGGGTCGTGATCAGATCGAGGCTGACCAAAGCCACTTTGACCCCTCCTTCTTCGATCACGATCGCTCGGGCGTATAGGTCATCATGGACGCCTGCGGCTCCGCGTTCATGATAGTATCCGGCCATCGGCGTCTGGAGGGGAGGCGTTATCCGGACTTGCGCCATTCCCACTTGAAGCGCCCGGGCATCGGGCGGATCGAAGGCACACGACCCGAGTAACAGGGGAATGAGCAAGCGACAGCAAAAACTCTTCTCAAAGTGTTTCACACTGATTCCTTTCTTCAAGACCAGGTCCGAACCCCCACCTCGGCCCCTTCTTCATTGTCCGCATGGCGGGAACAGCCTGGATTGGCTCACCCCCTGGATTCAGTCCAAGACGCCCCATGACACCAGCTTGGCTTCCTGCACGAGAGAAAGCACTTCTCTCAATGCGTCCCGGGCCTCTTCCAGCTGTCTGTCCCGGCTCTCCGCCGCCTTACGGTAATCCTTGATGGCCGACTCAAGGTCGCCCTCGGTGTCGGACTCAATGGCTTGCCGTAACCGTGAACGCAATTCCCCCATTACCTGGAGCGAGGGCGAGCCCAGCGGGTCCTTGAACAAACGGGCCAGGACGGACGAGAGCCGCTGCCTGACAATTTTCCATTCCTCGTCGTCCTCGATCTCGAGTACGCCGCGGAAATCCTCGGAGTTTTTTGGCTGCGGCAGACGACTCAGAACCGTTTCCGCCATTTCAGGGCCCAACTGCTCCGTCAAATGGTTCGGATCGCTTCCCAAGGCCTCATCCCTAGCAGCCGATTCTCCCCCTCAAGCAGGGCTTGAAGTCCGTTTCCCTGAAAAAGCTCGGACAAATCCTCCGCATTCAGTTCAAAGCGCTCCACCTCACCCGTCCCGCCGTTCACGATGACCGCGCGACCCTTCGCGAAGGCCTTTCCCTGAACCGATTGGAGCAGGGACTGAATCTCGCCGGGATCAATCTCAATTTCTTCACCCGTTTCAGGATCGATCGTGACCGCCCGGGCGGTTGTATTCTCAAGCTTGAGGACGCGAACCTCCTGGGCAGAAAGACCCAGGCTCCCAAGCAACGCCAGGGCGAGCCACCTCGCCTCTATTCCTTGCCGTGCCAACCAGGTTTTCATTTGATGGTTTTCTCGCATCGAACCGATCAGCGCTGATTCGATTTCATCCGCCGCATTCACTCAACGGATCACTTTGTTGCTTCACCTTGCCCGACTCCCCGGGGCTCGCAAGCCACCCTATCGACACGATTGGATCGGGTCACAACCTCAGGCTGAACCCTGATCATTCTCTCAGTGGATTCTAATGAACCAAGAACGTTCCTTCATCGCACTCCATTCGTATCGCTTCCGGCAGTGCTCTGGTATTGAGTTTCAAGATGAGTTGGTGAACGCCCGCTTCGAGATTCACCCGCTTCCGCGACGAAAACTCAACGGGTTCTCCGTCGATCCACAGCAACGAATCCGAGGGGGCATCGATTCGCAAGGTCACCGAACCTGTCCGGGGCACCTCCAACCGGGAGCCCGCAAACAACCCGATGAGGCTGGTGACTTGGTTGATGTTTCTCAGATTCAGCGCCTCTCGCATCGTTTCGCTCTGGAGCCGGCCATCGACCAGGGTCATCGCCGGCGACCATTGACGACCGGTCGGATCAGCCAGGATCCGTTCGATCCCAAACTGTTCATCGGTATGCCGCCCCGCCCGCAGACGCCATTGCCGGGCCACATTGCCTCGGGCGGCATCAAATCGACCGGGCTTGCCCAGCTCCGAGAGAAAACGAATCAAGTCCAACCGATCATCTCCACTCAAACCGTCGATCAATCCCGCGGGCATCAGGGAGCGACCTGGAACGCGGTTCGAGACGTCTTGCTTGGCAATCGACACGGTTTGATTGGCGGCGTTTCTCAACAGCAGCTCGGTTCCGTTTTCTCGAACGAGGATCCCGCTATACTCCTCTCCATCATTCGTCTCCACGATCAGGGAATGGTAACCTTCCTTGATCTTGTCGTTCGGCGCGAGGAGCGACTCCACCAGATAATCAACCGGGGCACTGGCCCCGATCGAGGTGAGATCGGGCCCCACCAACCCGCCGACGCCTCCAATCGCGTGGCACATCACACAGCCCAACTCCAGCCGGCGATAGACGGCCTCTCCCCGATCCGCGTCCCCTCGCCGAACCGCTTCCTGAGCCAGCGCATGAATCCGTTCCGGAGTGACGGACGCATCCGAGACCGCAATCTTTCCGGCCAACTCCAAGCCCAGCAAAAGCTCCGCCATATTCTTGCCGGTCTCCCGAGCCACCCTCATCCCCATCTGCGCGGCGGCCTCCGACAAGTGGGCCCCGCGAAGCCCCCGGGTGACCAGCTGATCCGCATCCTTTTGGCGTAGAATCGTCTCCCAGGTCGCTCGTAAATCCGCTTCCTGGGTCATCTCATTCAACACCCCAAGCAACGAGGGCAGTGCTTGCGCCAGATTCATGGCCGCCATGGCCTGCGCTAGTTGAGGTCGGATAGATTGGGATCCAGCCTGCGCCAAAAGCTCGCTGAGCTTCTGGTATGCCGAACCCGATCCGAGACTTCGCAAGCCATCAATGGCCGCATTACGGGCCACCTGGGCCGTCTGGTTGTTTCCCGCCTTGGCGCGGAGTTGCGACTCGTATCGATGCAACTTCCAGCTTCCTGCAAGACGCAACGCCACCGCCTGCAGAGTCGGATCAGAATGGTCGAAGAGCCGATTGATTGACGTGGCCTCAGCCCCGGGTGATCTCTTTCTCAACCGGTTTGCCTCACTCAGTGCCTCCAATACCCGAATGCCCGCCGATGTCTCAAACTCACCCTCGACCACCCGCCGCAGGAG
>DEAY01000102.1:7160-7417 GCA_002348345.1 Verrucomicrobia bacterium UBA2970 | reverse complement strand
ACCACCCGCCGCAGGAGACGTCCCAAATCCGCTTCACTTCCCGCTTTGCCCACGAGTTCAATCCAGGGACCGGTGCCGCGACGATCGACGGCCGCACTTTCCAGCAATTGACCCAACACTTCGCTCGCCATTTCGGGCTCGATCGCCTGGAGCCCGAACTCCAATTGCCTCTCCCGACCAAGAGACGACCAGAGTCCCGTTCGGATCGAGTTCACCCAGGGCTCGGCCAGATCGCGAATGCTCAACCACATCGCATA
>DEAY01000102.1:0-6831 GCA_002348345.1 Verrucomicrobia bacterium UBA2970 | reverse complement strand
TAATCGAGGAATCGATCCATCGGCTTTTCCAAGCCTTCGAGTACCGCGGCGGCGGCGGCGGCATCCTTTTGATGAATCAACCCGCGCATGGCTTCCATTCGAACCCGGGGATGAGCATCACGGATCGCGGCCGCCAATTTCTTTTCGCTGCCACCGATTCGGTTTTGCCAAAACCGCAGGACTCGAACGGCGGCCGCCCGGACCCGTCCATCCTCGGCGGCAAGCAGTCGATCGAGCAGATCGGGTTTCAAGGAATCAATCGCCTGATACATCCAAAGCGCCTGGAGCAAGGCAAACTCCGATGTTTGCTTCTCCACCCATCGGTTGAGGGCCTTGCGAATCGTGACGCCGCGTTCGGTCAAGACCCGTCGCGCTTGTTGCTGCTCAAAGCCGTTGAGCGAAAGAAGCGATTCGAGGAGCGCTTCATCCGATGCCCCCATTAGGTCGGGGGTTTTCACAAGGCCCTTCCCGCGATAGGTGATGCGCCAGATCCGACCGTGTACTTTATCCCGTCTCGGATCGCGAAAATCGACTTCACCGTGCTGAATAATCGGATTCGACCAATCGGCGACGTAAATCGCCCCATCCGGACCAACCTTGACATCAATCGGCCGGAAGGTGTTGCTCAACCCTCGGACCAGTTCCGGCTGCTCCTGGGCGGCATACCCGCTTCCTTGTTCATCGATACTGAAGCGAACAATTCGATGCGATCGAAAATCACAGGTGACCGCCGAGCCCTGCCACTCCTCGGGGAATTGTTCACTGTAAAGCAATTCCAACCCGCAATACTTGGGATAGGCACCCGGGCTGATGCTCTCCAAAACCCGAGGTGCCCGGGCATAGGTGAAATACATCGCCCCGGGCACTCCATAGGTGATGCCCTGATACCCGGCCCCATCGGTGATAAACGATTGCCCATAGCGATCCATCTGGTGTCCCCAAGGATTGCAGAAGCCCTTCACAAACACACCCAACTCGAGGGTGTTCGGACGAAGGTGCCACACCCCGCCACTGTTCAACCGCTCCACACCATGGGGCGTTTCAATGTGGCTGTGGATATAGATCGATTGGTTCATGTAAAGCTGACCATCATGGCCCCAACGCAGGGTGTGAAGGATGTGGTGGGTATCTTCAGTGCCAAACCCGGAAAGGACCACCCGCCGTTGATCGGCCCTGCCGTCGCCATCCGTGTCCTTGAAATGCAGCAGCTCGGTGCTTTGCCCCACGTAGACCCCGCCATCCCCGGGTTCAACTCCCGTTGGAATGAGAAGCCCCTCGGCGAACACCGTTGACGATTCGGCCACGCCGTCGCCATCTCGATCCTCCAAGACAATGATGTTATCGTCCGCCTGTTGACCGGGTTTGATTTGCGGATAGACCGAGGAACTCGCCACCCAGAGCCTTCCTTGCGGATCGAAGTTCATCTGGATGGGTTTGTGCAAGAGCGGATTGTGGGCATAGAGGGAAATCTCCAGGCCTTCGGCCAATTTGAATTCCGGGACCGCCTGATCAACGATCGGTTGTTCAAATCGCGAGTCGCCTTCGTCCTTTGCTTTGAAGATCACGTGCTGGTAATCCTCCGCCGGATCGGCTTCATCCGGCCCCAAAGGCTCCAACTCGTAAAAATTCGGCCGCGGCATCGACAATTGAAAGATCTCCTCCTCGAGTTCCGCCACCAGGGGATCAAACTCGGGAATCTCGACCGCGTTGTTGCCTTGCTCGTGTTTCCGGAACCCAAAGAGGTAGGTGTGGTTCTGGGGTCGGAACCGATGAAAAAAGAGCTCGTTCTTCTTAACGATCAATCGTCGAAGCGCCTCGGCCTGCTGGAACATCGGACCCCGTGAAAGGTACATCCCCTGGTTCCATTCATTATGCCGGTGGGTGAGAACAGGCTGACCATCAATCCGAAGGTGATACCGCCCCGGAGGGAGCTTCATGAAACCGACCCGCCGGATCTCCATCGACGTCGGGTAGGCATCCCCCGAGTCGTCATGGAAGGGGTAGGGCAAATGCTGGTCCTTGACGGTGAAGATTCGCTTGTCGGGGGAATTGACCACGTCCGAAACTGTCAAGCCCGCGATCCGACTGTATTCCACGCCCTCGTCCCCCAGACCCACGTGCCACTGCACTGGCTCGCAACCCATCACCGTCGAGTAAACGTCCGCCAACCGAGAATACCCGTAACGACTGAGATGAATCCCGTTCTCGGTATGGGCTCGGGATATCCCCGCGGTTAACCCGTCCCCTAGCCAGTCGTAGAGATTGATGAAGGGATACTTCCGTTCCTCCGCAATCGTCTCAACGGCCTTCGAATAGGCTGCCAACGCAAGGTTGTGGTCGTCAGGATCGGGAAAGTCGCCCCCCAGATCCTCGTGTACCGTCGGGCCCATCAGAACGAAGCGGAGTCCCTGGTCCGGAACCGATTCGATTAAGCGATCAATAAGGCGGTTCAGGTCCCGGCGGAATTTTTCTACCCCCTCGAGTCCGTCAAAGGAGCTGGACATGCCATACCCCAGAATCACCACCGTCGGTTCAAAGGCGACAAAGGGCTTTTCGATGCGCTCAAACCAGCTCGACTCCTCCTGATGCCAATCGAAGCTGGCCCGCGACCTTCCCGTCGGAGTGTCGCCGCTCCAGGAAAGGTTTCGGAACCGCAGTTGATGACGCGCATACCGTACGGCCAACCGAGTTTCCAGATAGCCGTACCACTGCTCCCGTTCCAACAACCCATCGCCCAGGAAAACGATCCGGTCCTGGCGTTTCAAATGAAAGGCGTGGGGGGATAACCGAGGCCGTCGACGCACCCGCTCGCGCCGGGCTTGTTCACGGGATTCGGCCGTAGACACGATCGCTCCCTCCGGCAAACCTTCGTTGAACTGTTGGATTTCCTTGTCGTAGTCCCGATCCAAAAAGGAAGGCGACAAGTCACCCTGACCCAAAAGATCAACCCTGGTCGGACAAACGATGGCCAGCGAAAACAGAAGACAAATAAGGGATCTCTTACACATGGATGCACTCCGTCGAATTGCGTTGAAACCGAGGCCAATTCAATGACTCCACCTTCAAAAACACGGGCAAAACAGGATCCATTCACCCTTTCCTGGAGACGGGCCCTGCCCTGCTGCGGACTTCCCACTACTAGGCTAGACGTGGGCTTCCGTAAAGCCAAAACCCTGCTCTTTAGGCTCGCCGACGATTCGAATTCATCCCATCATTCCACCCCGCCTGGAGCGCGGCAACTCGTTGGCCGGCAACGATGAGCCGCGTCGCCTGGCTGCGATTTCCATGCCCAAACCCAGAATACCAAAGAGAGAGGTCACGCTCCGCGCTCCCGAAGAGTCGGCACGCTTGGAGATGTTGACCCAATTGGAAGAGATTCTCGGGCACGCAAGATTCCGACTGACGCTGATGGGCGCTTTCGCCTTCGTCGTGCTGGGCCTACTCGTCACCGGCGCCCAGAACACCCATCAAATCAACACCCAGGGAATCGCCTACATTTCCCTCGCTAAACACTACGTCCATGGTGATTTCGGCCTTGCCGTTTCGAGCTATTGGAGCCCTCTGCTCACCTGGCTCATCTCGGGAGGAATGCTGGCCGGCTGGGACGATCCGGTGGCCGCGCGGGTAGCCACGGGTCTCGCCGGGTTTGCTTTCTGGGTGGGCTCGCTATCGTTGCTCCTGGTTTGCCAAGTCCCGATTCGGTCCCTCCTGGTGGGAGCCTGGCTGATCGGCTTGGCGACCTTGACCTGGTCCATCGAGTATATCAGTCCCGATCTGTTGGCGGCCGCGTTGATCGTGTTTGCCTCCAGCCTCACGCTCTACACCTTCCGCGTCCGCAGCATTAGGGTGGATCTCTGTGCCGGCCTCGCCTGGGGACTCGTCTATTACGCCAACGCCCTCCTCCTCCCCGTCGCCGTCCTTTCCTTGATCGGGTTCGGCCTCCTCGGACAGATTTCCAACCGGCCCGCCGCTCGGCCATGGATCCGCTCCATTTCAACGCAGGCCGCCACGATGCTCCTCGTCATGGTCCCGTGGTGGGGGGTCCTGTCATCAACCTACAACGAGTTCACCATTGGCTCCGTCTGGCGAATCGACCGAGCCGTGGCCGGCCCGGACGATGTGAATCGATACCATCCCTGCTTTGGCGACTTCAACGCCCCCACCGAGGGACGCCTCTCGAATTGGGAAGATCCCGCACGGATGACCTACACTCCCTGGTCGCCGGGTGCCGGCCAGGAGAACCAGGACCACCAAGAACGCCTCCTTCGCACCAACGTCAAGGCGATCGTGGCCATCTTCCTTGGATTCGGATCAATGGGTGCTGCCTTCCTTGCCCTGGCAAGCAGCTTCGTGTTTCGTCCGCCCTTGTCACGGGCGGTAAGCGCCGAGTCATGGCGTTGGCTCTGCCTTCCCGTTATCCTGTTGCCCCTAGCCTTCCTCCCACTGGAGGTCACCCCTTTCGACGCCCGGTTCTTCTATGCCGCCTATCCCCTTTCAATCGTCGTCACGTTTTACTTCATCGAATGGCTCCCCCGAACCTTCGAGTGGCCGCGCTTTCCCCGTGGCTTCGCCCTCGCGCTGGCGGCCGTTTTGTTTGCCTTTCCCATCCTACCCCGGGTCGCCGCCTCGCTGGAAGGCATGCCCAATCCCGGCGGTTACGCCACCCTTGATCTGGCTGAACGACTCCGAGCCTCCCAAATCACGGGGTCGGTCGCCGGAGACGGGTTACTCATGGGAAGCCGAACCGGACTCTACATCGCCACCTTGCTTGATCAACCCTGGCTCGGGGACAAATTCGACGTCACCGGCACCGATTACCTGGCCTCGGGAGCGGACCTCATTATCGTCCACCGGCAGCACCGGGTTAACTCGGACATGGAGTTCAATCCCGCCTTTCGGGACCTCGATACCGTTTTATTCCCCGACAAAATGCAGGCCGAACAATACCCGCTCCGGGTTTATCAAGTGAACCGGTAGCCCCTTCTTCCCCATGAATCCTGATGACTCAATCCAGTCGAAATCCATCGAGATCGTTGGCTGCGAGACCTTCATTTCCGATCCGCGTTAATTGCTGGTTGACGAGGGTGACGCCTTTACCCTGGAAAAGAAACCGCCTCAGTGGCGGGGGCTTCCCAACACCACCGAAGAAGTCCGAGCCCATGACCTCTATGACGCCCCGATCCGTCGAACCAGTCCGCCTGCACCACCGGAGGGAATGTCGCCATTAATTCCGGCGGACCCCACAGGCTCGAACAAGGCGTCACCACCAACCACGTCCTGGGCATGGAAATGATCACCATTGCCGGTGAGCGCCTCTAGCCGGGAACGCCGCTCACGGGCAATACGAATGGGCCCGCGCCTCGGTCACCGGGACCACCGGATCTTTCGAGAGGTAGCCGTCTCATGGGCCGACCGTCTCATGGGCCCGATTGGCTCTGATCGGATGACGAAGGCTTCAATCTCCAAAAAGACCGAACGGATGGCCCCTGGGACCGAATTTGATCAACAGGACGATCGGGCGGAGATGCCATCGGTTTTCGTTCCGGAGATGCCTCGTCGGCGGAATCGCTCCGTTCGGTGGTTTTGCCCGAGATGGACGTGGCGACCGCCGGTTGCGCTGATGAAACCGCTGATCAAAGCCATCACGGCTGCCGTGATGTTGACTTCCTGCCGCCTCCCAGCGGATCCCACTGAGCGCCAAGCCGGGCCGCTTGGGTTCCAGCTGAAACGTCTCTTGCACCTGCCCTCCGACGATGGTCAGCAGGGCATCGCAACCGATGGTGAGTTCCTTTATGTCCAGAACACACAGCAGCTTTTCAAATACGACCTCCAAGGCCGACCCGTCAAGATCGGACCGAAGTTGCGGTTGCACCATGGCGGCATCGTCTGGGTGCAGGGATGAATCTATGCCGCCGTCAGCGCATGTGACCCCGACGGGAGCGACCAACACGCCATCCAGGTTTACGACGACCAGTCGCTGGCTCTCATCGAGAAGCACGATATCGGAGCCTACTTCACCGTTTGTGCGGGAGGGATCGCCCATCGCAAGGGACACTTTTTCGTTGCGGAATCGTTTTTCGACGATCAGCACACCGATCGAATTGTCGAGTTTGACGGAACCTTCCGATGCCTTCGGCAACACCAAGTCCCCTTCAAGTCCCCTTTCGGGATTCAAGGCCTCGAATACTTGCCACAACGCGACCAATTCCAAGTCCACTCCCACGGCCGAGATTTTTATCGTATCAATGCGCATTTCGATGGCCGAAGTCCTTTGCCGGGGAAAGCTCCTTTTGACCTACAGGATCTCGCCCGACTTGATGCCAGGACACTGGTGGTGAACCATCGTGAAACCGAGGAGGTCCTGTTCATCAACCTGGAGATGTCACCTCCGCTTCCCGGTCGACGCCGGGGGGTCGGGGAATGATCCGGAACTTGAGTTCGTTTTAAGCAAGGGCTATTCTCCGTCCCATCAGCCCTCCGACGTCAGCTCGGCCATCTCGTTTTCGAGGGCCATTCGGCGATCAAAGCGCCATCGGGACCCGGGTTGGGAAGTCGCCCCTTATTTCGAAATCGAAGGTGACCATCACACTAGATACGGCGTATGAGCACAACATCGATTAGAGCCGCTCTCGAAGCGGAGCGTTCTCAGGTGGTTTCAACAATCGTCGCGGGATTCATCACGGACCCCGTGGCTCGCTGGTGCTTTCCCGGTTGCGATTCCTACCTGGCTCACATGCCCGAATTCGTGAATGCCTATGGCGGGAAGGCATTCGGGAATGGGACCGCTTGGGTGGAAGAACATCTTTCTGGCGCCGCCCTATTGCTTCCCCC
>DEAY01000414.1:1879-17502 GCA_002348345.1 Verrucomicrobia bacterium UBA2970 | reverse complement strand
GAACTCGATTGGGATCCCCCCACTCCAAGCCGCCCTCCTGAACGGGCGCCTCAACCAGGGAGCGGTAAATCTCGATCAGACGCCCCGCATAATCCGAAACACCGAAACGCGAAGCGGCAAGCGCCCGATTCTCGCTCACCACACTCGCCCCAGGTCGAGGAGGCAATTGCGATGGCAACAGCGCTTCCGAAGCCTCGGGATCCCGAACCAGGCGTTCAATCACCGACTCTTGGAAAGGTTCACTCAATCGTCCGAAATCAATCCGTCCCTCTTTGCTCACACCCGAAAGACCCTCGCCCAGGAGTTCTTCCGGCAACGGCAGGGAGTAGCGCTGGTAACTCAAGGCAACCGCCGAACGAAACGCCTCTTTCCACCGCGCTTCTTCGATCCAGGACAGGGGCACCCACAGCGCCTCGTAGAGCGAACTGAGATCCAAGCCGTTCCCCACAAAATCATCGGTGATGTCCGGCAGGTCTCTCCCGGTCAGCGGCTTGCCAAAAAGCCAAGGCTCAAGGAAGGCCAATCCAAACCCCTCGGCAACGCTCGTGGTCATCACTTGATCCGAGGACTCGATCAACGCCTCGAACGAGGCCCCCTTCTGCAGCCCAAGCTCAAAAACCACGGGGAGACGCCAAGCCTTCGCGCGTTCAACCCAGCGATCGTAATAGGGGCGAGCCATCGGGTTATCGGGCGCTAGCGTGCACCCATAGATCTCGCCGGGTGCCGCGAGACTCGCCCAGAGCAAAAACTCCCCCAGATTCTTCCGGCGGATGGCGCGGGTGGGATAAAGAATCAATCGTTGCCCCGGTCGAGACGGGGTCTCGCTTGATCCTCCGTTCCGACCGGGTAGCGCCACCGGATTCGGCAACCACCGAAGGCGATCCACTGAGAACCCGGCCCTCTCCATGACCCTGAAATCCCTCCGATTGAGGAGGCCATAGCCAATCCGTTCCCCAAGCGGGTAGAGGCGTTTTCCAAGGGCCCGTTCCGGCCCTTCCCCCAGGTCGTTTCTCAGGACTTGATAGTTCGCACCCCGACCATCCTCCGGAAAATCGTGAATGTGAAGGAGGAGCGCTTCTCCCGCCGCTGCGAGACGGGCCACCACTTCCGTGAGACTGGTATTCTTGGCAAGATGATGATTGTGGACATGCCAGAGATCGGGGTTACCGCCGAGTGCCTCGGTCGCGCCTTGACGCAACTGCCTCTCCAATCCCTCAGCCGATACTCGAGCCTCCCCCGACTGATAACCCAGCTCGGGAATCCGCAGGACATGGTGCGCCAGCGACTCGGGAAACCCGGAGGCGTCCGAGGCGAGGACAACAACCTCCACCCCCTTCTCGAGCAACCCAGAAACCGTATTCTCAATCACCCGGGTAACCCCGCCACGACGCAGGTGATAATGGACGATGGCAATCCGCATGTGCGATGTCAATCGAGCCCTGATCCGATCAAAAAGTCCTCACGAGGCCTTAGGGGGTCACGGAAAACTTCTCCTGATAAGCGGGCACCTCAATCATCGGCCGCCGTTCTTCCTCTTGAATCAGCCGCTCCTTCAGATGGTAGTGGCGATCCTGCGCCTCGAAATGGCGGTAAACCTGATTCAACTCGCCGAGTTCCTTGATCATGCCGAAACGCTCCATTCGATGCAAAAAGGTTTGAAGGATGCCAAACGACATCCGCCCCAAAGCGATGGTGGTTTGGTTTCGATGCACCCGTTGATCAAGATCAGTCTGCGCAAACGCATCCATTCCCCATTCCCGATAAACATCCAGCAAGTGAGCTGTCTCGACTCCGTAACCGATGGGAAACGGAATCCGCTCCAGCACGGGACGGCGAACGGCATACTCACCCGAGAGCGGTTGGATCACGGCTGAAAGCTCGGGAAAAAACATCGAGAACAAGGGGCGGACAAGGATCTCGGTGACCCGTCCCCCTCCCGAGGGCCTGATTCCCTGAGAAAAGGCAAGCGGACGATCATAGAACGCCTTCACATATTGAACCTGGTCATTGTAAATCAGAGGCCCCACCAGACCATAGACAAACCGGGGATGGATATTCGTAATGTCGGCGTCCACATAGACGATGATATCCCCCTTCAACTGATAGATGGCCTTCCAGAGATTCTCCCCCTTGCCCTTTCGATCTCCCTCCTCAGGGAGGATCTCCGAGGCCAAGTAGACCTCCGCCCCAAACGAGGCGGCCACCTCGCGGGTCTGATCGTTCGATCCCGAATCAACAACGGCAATTTCATCCAACAAGGGATATCGAGTCATCAACTCGGATTTGAAGATGATGATCTCCTTCCCAATCGTCTTTTCTTCGTTCAAGGTGGGGATGCAAAGCGAGACCTTGAGCCCCTTCCGCTCCTTCTCCTCAATCAATTTGAGAAGATCCCAGAACTCCGAGTGGTGAAAGGTGTTGGACTCCAACCAACTATGACTGTTCTTCTCCATCACACACTCCTGCGTCAACTGCCTGTAACATCGCCACCAACTGGGCAATTCCCGAAAAGATCGGTTCGATTCGAACCCCCTCCCGCCCCTCATGATCCGGGGCTCGCTCCGTGATTCCCAAGGTCACGCCCGGAATATCGCGGGCAATCAACGAGGACAGCTCGCCTACGCTCGGCTTTACCTTGGGCGTCACGGCCAACGCCTGCATCACCCGACGGGTCGTCGCCGTCAGCGGATGTCCAAAATCGATGCCCCCGTTGCGCCGACGAGCGATGACCTCCAAGCTCAAATCGACACCGGCTTCCAAGCCAACTCGAGTCACGATCTCCTCAATCTGTTCTTGAATCGTCGCCACAAGTCCCACCTTCGCACTTCTCACTTCAAACCGGAGACTTCCGACCGGGGCGGCCAGATGGAACGTATTGCCGGCGGTCATCGCCCCAAGCGTAATCGTCGTCGGAGGCCGCAAAGGGACGGGAATTTCCTCAATCAGCCGAACCACCTCTGCCAAGGGCTCAATCGCACCGGCCGACATGGGCGCCGCCCCCAGGTCACTGCCCTTCCGGCGACAGACAATTTCGCCTCGGAGCATCCCGATCGACTGATAACTCAAACGACCCAAATCAACCCCCTCGACACAGATTCCCGCGTCGATGCGGCCTCGATGATGATCCAGGAAAAAATCCATCCCATGGAGATTGCCCCGCCCCAAGCCTTGCGCCGCCCCCATCAGGATCAGGTCCGATTTCAGACGAATCTCAAGCGCTTGGAGAATCGAAGGCAAGGAACAGAGGACCGCCACCCCAAGACTATTGTCGGCAATGCCAGCCCCTCGAATGAGGTCGGTCTCAACGGCAACCGTGTGATCGGCAACCTCATCGAATGAGGTATCCAGGTGGGCGCACACAAGAAGACTCCGCTTCCCCTCTTGGCCCGGCAGAACGGCCAACGCATTGGAGGCTTCATCGGTGGAAATCTTATCCAGTCCCGCTTCTCGAAAGCGATCCAGAATGAAGCGAACCCGCTTCTCTTCCTTAAACGTCTCCGCGGGAATCTCGCCCACCATGACGAGATTGGCCAGCAAGACCTCCTTGAGCGAGGCCACCGTCTCTCGATGCGACGTGGCTCCGGCGACCGCCGCTTCGACGGCTGCAGACCACGCCTCATCCATGAAGGCCTCCCTGCATTTCCCCGTCGCTTTGCCACTCATCCCACTCCACTATGTCCATATCACCTTCTGTTGGCGATTCTTACTCCTTCGAGAAAGGGAACCTTCACCCCATGATCTCTCTCAACCGCCTGTAAAGTGTTGTCAAATCACCCGCTGCTCGAAAAGATAAAAAGACCATTGAGAACGACATGGCCAAGCACGATCTCACCTCGCCCCCCCACCACCGCATCGGATTCATTTCCACCCGTTTCGCCGGACATGACGGCGTGAGCCTTGAAAGCGCCAAATGGGCGGAAGTCCTATGGGAGGATCGGCATACCAGTTTCTGGTATGCCGGTCTCATGGATCGGGATCCGGGGGTATCCTGGTGCGTTCCTGAAGCCCATTTTGCCCATTCTGAAAACGAATGGATCAACCAAAGGATCTGGGGGCGCACTCACCGGAGCCGGCTTGTCACCCAACGCATCCACGCCCTGGCCGCCTACCTCAAAACGACCCTCTACGAATTCGTGGAACGATTTGGAATCGAGATCCTGATCCCTCAGAATGTCCTGACCATCCCCATGCATCTTCCCCTTGGAGTGGCCCTCACCGAGTTCTTGGCCGAAACCCAGATTCCGACTATCGCCCATCACCACGACTTCTACTGGGAGCGCGATCGATTTGCCATCAACGCCGTCACCGATTTTCTCGACATGGCCTTTCCCCATCGAGGCCAAAACATCCGGCACGTCGTGATTAATCAGCAAGCCCAGGAACAGTTGTCGCTTCGGAAGGGCGTCTCCTCGACACTCGTCCCCAATGTCTTTGAATTTGAGAAGGACCCTCCGCCGCCCGATGACTATTGCAAGGACTTCAAGACGGCGATCGGTCTGGAAGATGATGATCTCCTCATCCTCCAACCCACCCGGATCGTACCCCGCAAGGGCATCGAAAACGCCATTCGGCTGGTGGGCCGATTGAACAACCCCAAGTGCAAACTGGTCATCACCCACGAAGCGGGCGATGAGGGCATGGAGTACCAACATCTTCTTGAAGAACTCGCCAGAGAAGAGGGGGTCGGACTCAGGATCATCTCTGATCGAATCACCGACGTGCGCCAGACCGATCAGGAGGGACGCAAGACTTACACCCTTTGGGATGCCTACGCACATGCCGACCTCGTCACCTATCTCAGCACCTACGAGGGCTTCGGAAACGCTCTCCTTGAGGCCTTCTACTTTCGGGTGCCCGTGGTCATCAACCGCTACTCCATCTTTATTCAAGATATCGAACCCAAGGGATTCCTTCTCCCGATGATGGATGGTTTTGTCACGACGAAGCTCCTCGATCAGATTCAACGCCTCCTCGACGACCAGGACTTCCGACAAAAAACCGTCCATTCCAACTACCACTTGGCCAGGCAATACTACGGCTACGCTCCCCTCAGAAGGAATCTCCAAACCCTCATCGGAAGCTTGCCCGGACTCCACTAAGCCTATGAACCCGCTCCACTCCAACGCCGCGATCGAGCGAATTCGAACCCGCTTCAGTCGTCTCTACCCGGACCACGTACCGTCCTCGTTGAATCGACTGCAGATGATGATCGGGCGATACGGGGTGGGCTACGGAGACCGCCATCCTTCCACCCGATGGAGCGAAAAGGACGCTGTCCTGATCACCTACGGCGATACCGTCCGTTCCCCCGATGCCACCCCTTTGCAAACCCTTCGTCGCTTTGCAACCCGTCATTTCATGGGGGCCTTTTCAACGATTCATCTTCTCCCCTTCTACCCCTATTCTTCAGATGACGGATTCTCGGTGATTGACTACCGCAAGGTCGATCCCGACCTGGGGGATTGGAAGGATATCAATTCACTCAAAGATCATTTTGATTTGATGTTTGACTGGGTCTTGAACCATGTCTCGGCCAAAAGCGACTGGTTTCGAGGCTATCGAAACCGAATCCTTCCCTACCGAGAATTCTTTATCGAAGCATCGAGGGAAAGCGACCTCTCGCAGGTAACCCGCCCGCGTACGAGCCCTCTCTTGAGCGCCGTTGCCACCAAGACGGGAACCCGGCACGTGTGGACGACCTTTTCTTCCGACCAAGTCGATCTGAATTGGGAAAACCCCGATGTCTTCTTCGAAATGCTCGACATCTTGTTCGGTTACATCGCCAATGGGGCCCGCATCGTCCGATTGGATGCGGTGGCCTTCCTATGGAAACGGATCGGAACCTCATGCCTCCATCTCGACGAAACCCATGAGGTGATCCGATTGATCCGTGACATTCTCGAATGGGCGGCTCCCTCCGTCATCATCCTCACGGAAACCAACGTGCCTCATCCGGAAAATATCAGCTACTTTGGAAGCGGGGACGAAGCCCACATGGTCTACCAATTCACGCTTCCCCCACTCCTGCTTCATGGCCTCCTTAAAGGGACGGCTCAACCCCTCACCCAATGGGCGAGCCAACTCCCCGAACTCCCGCCGCACTGCACTTACTTTAACTTTACGGCCTCCCATGACGGGATTGGGATCCGCCCACTGGAAGGCATCCTTCCCGATGAGGAAATCGCCTTCCTCAAACAATCGGTAGAAGAGCGAGGCGGAAGGCTCTCCCACCGAACCCACCCCGATGGAAGCCAGAGCGTTTACGAGATGAACGTGACGTACTTCTCCGCCCTCGGTGAACCCGATGCTCAAAACACGGCACGGGGCGAAGAACGCTTTCTCTGTTCCCAGATTGTGGCCAGTTCCCTCAGAGGCATCCCGGGGATTTATTTTCACAGCTTGTGCGCCACTCAGAATGACGATGAAGGGGTCCAAGCCTCCGGAATTCCTCGAAGAATCAATCGCAAGAAATGGTCAGAGGAGGAGTTGGAGCGCCGCCTCAACGATTCAGACACCCACCACCACCGGATCTTCTTCCCATTGATCGAAATCCTCCGCAGGCGATCCCGCTGCGAATCATTTCACCCCGAGGGCTCCCAAACCATTCTCGATCTTGATGAACGAGTCTTCGCACTCATCCGCAGCGCGCCCGGTGAAAACCACCACGTTCTTTGCCTTCATAATTTCTCCGGGGATTCCCTCACCCTCAACGTACGATCGTTCATCAAGGGCATCCCCGGTCGGGAGTTGATCTCCGACACGCCATTCCCGCCGGATGGGGACCGCATCACCCTCGGCCCCTATCAATGCGCATGGATCGAGTCCCACCAGGACTGATTCATCCCACCCTGCCCGAACCCCAAGTCATCCCCAGGTCAGCGACAAAGTTTTCTTTTGGCGACTCCCCAGTTTTGTGGCTCAATCCCCCTCATGAAGTTTGGGATCTGCAACGAGATTTTCAAGGAATGGGAAATCGAAAAAGCCTTCCGGTTCGTCAAACAAATCGGCTACGACGCGATTGAGATCGCCCCCTTCACGATCGCAAACTACGTCACCGAAATCCCTCAGGACACCCGTCGAAAACTGCGAAATCTGGCCCAGGACATCGGCCTCGAGATTTCGGCGGTTCATTGGGTCCTGGTTCAGGCGGAGGGAATGTACATGACCCATACCGACGCCGGGATCCGTAACAAGACGGCCCAGTATTTCTGTGATCTGGTCGATTTTTGTGGGGATTTGGGCGGCAAGGCCATTGTCGTCGGCTCGCCCAAACAAAGAAACCTGCTCCCCGGCGTCAGTTACGATCAGGCCTGGGAATGGGCAAAGGAAGTCTTTACTCCTTCCATCGCCCGGGCGGCGGAGCGAGACGTGACCATTTGCCTGGAACCGTTGGCTCCGGCCGAGACCGACTTCATCAATACCGCCGAGGAAGCCATTCGATTCACCCGGCAATTCGGGTCACGCCATTTCCAAATCATTCTCGACGTCAAGGCGATGTGCTCAATGGGCCAACCCATTCCCGAGATCATCCGCCAATCCGCGGGTGAATTCGCCTATTTTCATGCCAATGATGAAAACCTAAAGGGACCTGGGTTTGGAAAGGTTGACTTCCGGCCCATCGCCGATGCGCTCAAGGAGGTCAACTACGAAGGCTACGTCTCGGTCGAAGTCTTCAACTTCGAGGAGGGCGCCGAAGTGATCGCCACCCAAAGCCTGGACTACCTCAAAGCCACGTTTGCCTGACCGAAGCTCCTTATCCTCTCCCGAGACCTCAAGGGGCTCCTTGCCTTACCCGCCAAAGAGTTTCTGGTAAAGGACGTATCCAATCACCAAAGGGCAGACGAATCGGATAAAGAAGGCCCAGATCTTGGCAAGGCTGACCGCCTTCCCGTTATCAAACCCGGGCGCGCCTTCGGCAATCTCGCGGATCGCGGACCGGGTCTTCCAGACCCACCCCACATAGACACTGCAGAGCAGGGAAATCACCACGACCAGGATCGTTCCAAACGCATAGTCGACGATATTTAGAAACCCGGTTTGGCCGAAAAGCTCCATATCGCTAAAGAACCGCGATCCGCCGTTTGAGAGCGCCGAGGGCACCCCGAACACAAAGGCACACCCCGCCACAATCCAAGCGGCGGCCGTCCGGCTCGCCTTCTTCTCGTCCAACAGGTAGGAAACGGGGACTTCAAGCATCGAAATCGAAGACGTCAACGCCGCAATCGACAGGAGCAAGAAGAAAATGACGGCAACCAATCCCCCCGCCGGCATCTTCTCAAAGACCGCCGGTAGGGTCTGAAAGGTCAGTGCCGGCCCTGAAGCGGGATCCATCCCGAAGGCGAACACCGCCGGAAACACCATGAAGCCGCCCAGGATCGCCACCATCGTATCGGTGAAGGCAACCCACACGCCACCCGACACCATGTTCTGCTGCTTCGGCATATAGGAGCCGTAGGTAATCATCAGCCCCCAACCGACGCTCAAGGAGAAGAAGGCCTGTCCCAGAGCCATGAGGAACACCTCACCGTTCAACTTGCTGAAATCCGGCTTGAGGTAGTAGGAAACCCCCGCCATCGCGCCCTCCAAAGTCACGCTCCGCCCAATGATGATCAGCACCAACAGCAAGAGAAGTGGCATCAAGATCTTGGACCACCGCTCGATTCCTTTCTGAACGCCGGCTTGAACGATCAACGCGGTGAACCCCAGAAATACCGCCAGAAGCGGCAACATCAATGTGGCATTCGAGACAAAATCGGCAAAGACGAGCTTCTTCCCCATCACCGTCGACAGGGCATAGCCAATCGTCCACCCAGCAATGACGCTGTAATAACTGAGGACGACGAAACAGAGAATGACGCAGAGAAACCCCGTGATGACAAACGGCGTACCCTCCCGGGTCCCTCTGAAGGCTCCCACCGGATTCTTCCCGCTCGCCCGGCCCAAGGCCAACTCGTTGATCAGGAGCGGCAGACCGATCAACACGACGCAGAGCAGGTAAATGAAGACAAAGGCAGCCCCTCCATTCTCCCCGGTGATGTAAGGAAACCGCCAGATATTCCCCAGCCCGACCGCCGACCCCGACGCCGCCAAAATAAAGCCCAAGCGAGAGCCCCAATGACCGCGATCACCAGTAGTTTGCATGCTCATGGTGGGGCTCAATATCGACGTTTTCGAGAATCACGTCAAAAATAAAACCCTTTCCCTTGCCAACCCCAACGCTCACCAGCACCCCATCAACCTATCCCCCACGACCCTACTGAGCCAGGCTCTGACTGGTTCGATAGTCCCGAATCATTTGATAGTAACTGAAAGAGGTCTGAAACTGAACGCCGGTCCTTCGAGCCCAACCTTCCCAACGCCGCTGCATCTCAGCCTTTCGCCTGGGGAAGCTTTCAGTGAGATCATGCATCTCAGTCCGGTCCTTCGAGAGATCGTAGAGTTCCCAGGGCCCCTGCCGACTCCACACCAGTTTCCAATCCCCCTCCCTCATGGCACGATTCCCCTCGTGCTCCCAATAGACCGCCCCCCGGTCAGCGGGCTTGTCCGAGGCCATCAACAACGGAACCAGAGAGGTCCCGGCATGATGCGGGATGTCCTTCCCTTCCCACCGAGTCGGATAGTCCGCCCCGGCTAGTTCCAGACAAGTCGGCATGAAGTCTGGAAGGTAGCCCAAGTCCTCGACCCATGATCCCCGGCGTCCGGCCGGAATCCCCGAGGGCCAGTGAACCACCAAAGGCGTCGCCATTCCCCCTTCGTGAACGAAATGTTTGTAGAGCCGGAACGGCGTGTTGGAGGCGTTTGCCCACGCCCGGCCGCAACGCGGTCCGGCCGTCCCCTTCGTGCTCAACGGATTTCGAACGCTCTCCTCATCGCCAGCCCCCAGAATCCCTCCCTCTGCGCAAGCGCCGTTGTCCGAGAGAAAAAAGAAGACCGTGTTGTCGAGCTTCCCCAAGGCTTCAAGCTTCGCCATCAACTTCCCGACGTTCTGATCAACCGCGTCGATACACGCAGCGTAAGCGGCCATTCGCAGATCCAGAATCGACCGGGTCTCCTCGTCCAGACTGCTCCAGGACGGGCCCTCATGAGGCGCCCGAGTCCAATCCGGATCGATCAGTCCCATTTCAACTTGCCGCTGCCATCGTTTCTGCGATACCGCTTCCCACCCTTGGGCATACATCCCCTCGTACTTCGCCAAATCCCCCGACTTTGCCTGCAACGGCCAATGGGGAGCCGTGTAGGCCAGGTAGAGGAAAAATGGCTTCTCTTCCTTGTCAAGCGAGGTCTCGACAAATTCTATGGCGTAATCGGTGAAGGCATCGGTCACGTAGAACCCTTCCGGCGCCTCCACCGAATCGTTCATCAAGGTCAGGCCCCGAAGCCCCTCGGGTTTGACATAGTGACTGGCCCCGGAAATGATTCCAAAATAGCGGTCGAATCCCCGCTGGAGCGGCCATCCCTCCTTCCGGTGATAGGACAAATGCCACTTCCCCGACATCAAGGTATGGTATCCCGCCCTCCTGAGCACCTGCGCCAAGGTCACGCAATGCTGGTTGAGATAACCCTGGTAAGGCTCATTGAACAATGGGCTCGGATGTTCCGGCGTCTCCGTCATATGCCCGATTCCCGCCTGGTGAGGATGGAGCCCCGTCATGAGACTGGCCCGCGTCGGACAACACCTTCCCGTATTGTAAAACTGCTTGAACCGAAGACCATTGGCGGCCAACCGGTCTAGGTTGGGTGTCTCAATCTCTCCCCCATAACAACCGATATCGGAAAACCCCATGTCATCAACCATGACGATCACGATATTGGGGCGTTCACCACCCAGCAGGCTTCCCGCGACGCCTCCCCATACCCCCCAGGCCAAACCGATCCAGACTCTTAATCTCATCATCACAGCTAAAAAAAAAGCGAGGCACCTCGGCACCTCGCGGGATTCGATTGGATCCTCCCCCACTAGATCAGTGGCGTCTGTCCCGGACGGGCAATCGGTCGCACGGGAAGTTCCATGTCCCATTCCAGATTGGGCGGCACCAATTGGTTCGTCGAATTCATGACGTCGTCCCAGGTCACTTCCTTTCCGGTATAAGCCGCCATCCGCCCCATCACTCCCATCAAACAACTGGTGACCATCCGGTCGCCGTCGTTCAGCGGCTCGCCCTTACGAATCGATTCGAAAAGCTCATCATGTTCCACCTGGTACATATCTTTCTTAGGACCGCGATATTTCCAGTTCTTTTGGCCCTGAATCCGAACGTCACTCCACCCGTTGATCAGGCCAGTCGCCTTCGAGCCGTAGATGTAGTCGCTGTTCTCGTTGTAACAACCAGCAATCTGCCGACTCCCCAAATGGGTACGAAGCCCACTCTTGTACTCGTAAACCACCGAGAAATGATCGTAGATATTCCCACCATGCGCTGGGATCTGCCGCCCACCGTTGGCGACCGCCTTGACGGGCATTTCTTCTCTCAACGCCCACGCAATCTTGTCGACACTATGAATCGCCTGCTCGCAGATGCTGTCTCCGCTGAGCCAAACATAGTTCTGCCAATACTTCAGTTGCCAAGCCAAGTCGGTCATGTCCGGAGTTCGCTCGGATTCCGGAGCGGCGGGATTGACCGGCCCCGTGTAGTAGGTGGCGTAGATCGAACGAATGTCCCCGATCTCGCCATCGTGGATTCGTGAATAGAGCTCGCGACGAGGGTAGTCGTAGCGCCAACAGAACCCCGCGACAATGGCCAGTTTCTTCCGCTTTGCCTCGGCGACAGACGCCATCACGGATCGAAGTCCCGGAGAATCAACCGCCATCGGCTTTTCACAGAAAACATGTTTCCCCGCATCAATGGCGGCTTTGATGTGTTGCGGTCGAAAGGCGGGCGGTGTGGTCAGGATCACCAGGTCGACGCCGCTGTTGATCACCTTCTCGTAGGCATCCAATCCGATGAACTGGTTTGCGGGATCGACATCAATCTTCTCTCCTGCGGCACGTTTCAGGGCATCAAGACTTCCTTGAAGCCGATGAGGGAACACATCCCCCATCGCAGTCAACCGGACGTTGGAATCGGCCTTCATCGCCTGGTTCGCAGCCCCCGAACCGCGCCCACCACAGCCCACCAACCCCACGCGAATCGTCTCCGCATTCTGACCCTGCGCCGTCGAATTCAGGCCAACATAAGGAGCCACCACGCCCCCCACCACAGCGGTTGACGAATGCTTGAGAAAGTTTCTTCGACTGGTTTCGCTTGCCGAGTTTTGTGTATCCTTTTCTGTCTTCATGATCATTTTTTACAGGTCCATCCCGCAGACGCCAGGCATGCCCCAACCAAAGCGAATCGCCTCGACAAAGTCAATCCTTGGAGCGGATCGCCCCCCTGCCGTCCCTGCCCTCTACCAATTGGTGATCGAGCCGTCAGGACGCCGATTGAGCGGGGCACCCGTCTTGGGCTCGGTCACCTCCAGCACCAACTCCAACGACGAGAAGTCAACCCTCACCCCCAGTCCCGGACGGGGATTGGGCCAAAGCTTGCCATCCTTGAAATCATAGCCCTCGGGAAGATGTCCGATCGTTTTTTTTCCGTCTCCGGTCAACTCCATCAAGACGGGCCCCGGAAAAGCGGCACAGGCATGAACCAAGGCCGCCGTTGCGATGGGGCCGGTGAAATGGGGCACCAACCCGACATAATGGGTCTCCGCGATCGCCCCGATTTTCATGAATTCGGTAATGCCGCCGGCGTTGGGAAGCGACACCCGGGAGTAATCAATCTGACGCTTCTCAATCAGTTCATTGATCTCCCACCGGTCCCCGAACTGTTCCCCCACCGCAATCGGCACCTTGGTCCGGTGGCGAACTTGCTCGTACACGCCCGGGTTTTCGCTTCGCACGAGGTCCTCACAAAAATACGGCTCCAGCGGCTCGATGAGGGTGGCCAGACGGATCGCGTCCGGCAGATCCAGCCGAGTGTGAAAATCAATCGCCCAATCTCCGTCAGAACCCACCCCATCCCGAATCGCGAGACAATTCTTGTAGGTATCGCGCACCGAGTGATGTGGGTTGAAGGCGTTTCCCGACCCGACCGTGCTGGTCCGGTAGGCTCGAAATCCCGCGTCCATACAGGCCCTGGCCGCATCTCTCAAAGTCCCGCCGGGAGCCGGAAACCCCGTCGAGTAACATTCAATGTAACGCCGAACCGCGCCCCCCAACAGTTGGCTCACCGGCAGGCCTAAGGCCTTTCCCTTGATGTCCCACAAGGCCAGATCCAAGGCTCCCTGGGCGTGAATCTTTTCCCGCCCGGGAGGATAAAAATGCCCCCGATACATCAGTTGCCAGAGGTGTTCGATTCGGCTGGGATTCTCACCGATCAACAATCCCGCGCACTGCTCGATCGTATCTCGCGATCCGCCTTCCCCCACCCCGGTGATTCCGGCATTTGTCTCCACCGTGCAGACGTGAGCGCTTTGGTTAAACATCGAACGCGACGGAGCGCGAAAAAAACGAACGCGAGTAATCCTGAGTCCGTCCAAGGTCTCCGCCGCTGGGCCTCCTCCGGTCGAGCTCGTCTCCGCGGCGTGAAGAGCCGCCGCACTCGAGCCCAGGAGCCCGGCCTGGAAGAATCCACGCCTGGTCGTGAACTGGGTTGGTTTCATCACCCCATCAAGCGGCCAAATCCGGAGAAAACGCAACCCTCAATCCACGGACAAGCCCTTGAATTCGAATCCCCTTTCTCATTGCGATTCAACCCAAATGCGTCATGATCCGGAGCCAACGTCACCCCGCTGGAGTCACCGCCCAGCTTAATCTGGAAATGAAGGTTTTCACCCCGCTGTTTAGTTTCCTCGGAAGTGCATTCCTCCTTCTGGGCCACCCCGTCTCCACGGAAGACCCTCGCGCTCGCCCCAACATCATCCTCATGATGGCCGATGACATGGGAATGGGGGATACCAGCGCCTATCAAGATTTCACAGGCAACTCGAGCGCCCAACAAATCGCCACGCCTCAAATGGAACGCCTGGCTCGCGAAGGCGTACGATTTACGGATGCCCATACTCCCGGGTCCCGCTGCACCCCGACCCGATACAGCCTGCTCACCGGACGCTATCCGTGGCGAACGCGAATGAAATGGTGGGTCCTGTTTGGGGCGCAAGGGGACCCCTTGATCGAGCCCGATCGGCCAACCATCGCTTCCTTGCTCAAGGACGCGGGCTACCGAACGGCAATGGTCGGCAAATGGCATGTCGGCCTTCGCTACCGCCAGTCGAACCATCTGCCGGCGGCGGGTTGGGAGGACGCCTCGTTGCTCCATCCCCTCTTCACCTCGCCTCTCAACCACGGCTTCGACTTCGCCCGCTTCACCTCGAGATCGCACGGCACATCCGGACCGAACACCAACGCGAAGAACCCCTCAAAACGCAATGGACCCAGCCAACGCATCGGCCCGGGACACATTGATGGGCGAACGATCCTGGGGGCTACTGACCGGGGTCGTCAACTCGTCACCGAGGGCGAGCATGCCTATGTCCTCTCGAAACTGGGGAGTCGACATTCCGACCATGCCCTTGAATTCCTCAGGCAACACCTGGAGGTCGCCAAAGCGGACCAGCAACCTTTCTTCCTGTATTACCCCTCCAACTCAAACCATGGCCCCTATACCCCGGACACCCAGATCGGAGGCAGACCGGTCGCCGGAGCCGCCCGAACGATCGACGGACACCCGATGGACGATCGACACGACTACATTTACGAAAACGACGTGGCTCTGGGACGGCTTCTGGATTGGCTCGAGTCCCATCCCGACCCTAGACGTCTAGGACATTCCCTTCGTGAGAACACCCTGGTTATCTTCACCAGCGACAACGGTGCCGAGAAGGACAGTCCTGTGGCAACGGGTCCCTTCCGCAGCAACAAGGGAAGCTGCTACGAAGGCGGCCACCGGGTCCCCTTCATCGCTTCGTGGCCCGCGGGAGATGTGGGCAACGGGGATGCGACGACCCCTGGGCAAACGAACTCATCGCTGATCGGGCTGCAGGACCTTTTCGCCACGTTTTCAGAAATCATCGGAAAACCACTACCCGATCTCGCCACCGGGAGGAAGGGTGCCGAGGACAGTCTGAGCATCCTTTCGGCCCTCCGGGGTGACTCGCAGAGCCGTCAATGGCCCTTGTTTGTCGCCGACCACAAGGAGTCCACTAAGACGGACCCCGCCGTGCTTGCCCTCCGGCTGGACGATCCCACGGTCAACGGTCAGGTCCACTCCGGACAATGGAAGATGTTCTTTGACGCCAATCTGATTCGCCATGGCATCGCCACCCCATTTGAACTTTACGAGCTGAGGAGGGACCAAACTGAGACCACCAACCTCTTGTCCCAAGCCGACCTCGCCCCCCTGGTCGCCCACCTCAAGGATCAAGCCCTCCGCCATCGAACCATCGGGGGACATCGCTATGATGCCCTGACGCGTTCCCAACGGGTGACCCTCAACTGGTCCGGTTCCCCGGACCGTGAATCGCCTTTTCATGACTCGGCGCAAGTCGAGCAGGTCGATCGGGCGAGTGGACTGAGGCTCATCTTCGAACTACAATCCGCTTCACCGACGGCCCCCTCACCCCGGTTCGCTCATACCGCCCAG